>NZ_JBJJMO010000016.1:0-67915 GCF_046231935.1 Pseudomonas sp. KCJK9111
CCCTGACGCCCCACCCAAGCCGCCGCTGCCCGCCCGGCGCGCAGCCCGCTGGCGAAGCAGGCAGTCAGCAGGTAACCGCCTGTTGGCGCTTCCCAGTCCAGCATTTCGCCTGCACAGAACACCCCTGGCATGTGCTTTATCATCAGCCCCTCATCCAGGCTTTCGAAGCGGACCCCGCCGGCACTGCTGATCGCTTCGTCCAGGGGGCGAGTGCGCACCAGCGTGATCGGCAGGGCCTTGATCGCCCGAGCAAGGGAGGGCGGGTCGGCGAAGGTTGCCGGGTCGGTCAGCTCACGCAGCAGCGCTGCCTTGACTCCGTCCAGGCCCAATTGCCCTTGCAAGTGCTTGGCCATGGACCGCGAGCCCCTCGGCCGTGCCAGCGCCTGGGCAATTTTGTCCACAGGCTTGTCCGGTAGCAGGTCCAGTACCAGCACACCGCTACCATGCTGCTCGATGGCCGCGCGCACCTGCGCCGACCAGGCGTAGACCAGGCTGCCTTCCACACCCTGGGCGGTCAGGATGAATTCGCCTTTGCGCGGTGTGCTGCCGGGTACGCTCAACGCAATGTTCTTGACCGGCGCCCCTGCGAACTTGTCGATGAGCACTGCGCTCCAGCCCGCCACCTCGAACCCGCAATTGCTCGGTCGTAGGGGTGAGATATCCACAGCCCGGTCAGCCAGGGTTGCTTGCCAGCGCCCATCAGACCCTAATCGCGCCCAACTGCCGCCACCCAGCGCCATTACTACCACCGCAGGCCGCACCAGCCGCTCGCCCTGTGGATAAGCAATCCGCAACGCGCCGTCCTCGTTCCAGCCCAGCCAGCGATGACGGGTGTGGATAACCACGCCGGCTTCACGCAGGCGTTTGAGCCAGGCGCGTAAAAGCGGGGCGGCTTTCATGTCGGTGGGGAACACGCGGCCCGAGCTGCCTATGAACGTGGCAATGCCCAGCGCGTGAATCCACTGGCGCAAGGCGTTGGCATCAAAATCGCGCAGCAGCCCATCAACTTCGCCTTGGCGCTCGGCATACCGCGCCGCAAAGGCAGGGTAGGGCTCGGAATGGGTGATGTTCATGCCACCCACGCCCGCCAGCAGAAACTTGCGACCCACTGAAGGCATGGCGTCGAACACTTCCACCGCAAGCCCGGCCTGTGCCAGGGCTTCGGCCGCCATCAGGCCGGCAGGGCCGCCCCCGATGACAGCGGCGACAGGAAGGGCGGGGTGACTTACTTCGGACATGATCGGCTGCAGGCTGTGGAAAAGACGCGCATTCTAACGCAGCACGCCTCCCACAAGCACTGATCAAAAAATGATCAATAGCGCGCAAGCAGCGCCATCAAAGGGCTACAGCCTGTTTCGCTCAGGTTATCCACAAGCGGTTCCACAGTCATTGTGCACAACGCAAGACTTTGGCTGCCGTGTGATGAAGCACGCCGTGGCGCTTGGCCAGTGCTTTGCGGTCCTTGCTATAGCCGCCCCCGATCACACCCATGACCGGAATATCGCGCCCCAGGCACTGGCCGAGCACGCGCTCGTCACGTGCGGCCAGCCCTGCATCGGTGATTTGCAGATAACCCAGGGCATCGTCCTTGTGAACATCGACTCCGGCGTCGTACAGCACCAGGTCAGGCTGATAGAGCGGCAGCAGGTAATTGAGCGCCTCATCCACCACTTGCAGGTAAGCGTCGTCCCCCATGCCGCGTGGCAGGGGAATGTCCCAATCGCTTTGTGCCTTGCGGGCCGGGAAGTTCTGCTCGCAATGCAGGGAGACGGTAATGGCGTCGGGTGTGTCCTCAAGCATGCGCGCAGTCCCGTCCCCTTGATGGACATCGCAATCGAAGATCAGCACCCGGTGCACGCGACCGGCTTCGAGCAGGTACCGGCTGATCACGGCCAGGTCATTGAAGATGCAGAAGCCGGCCGGGTGGTCGTAGTGGGCATGATGAGTGCCCCCGGCAAGGTGGCAGGCCACCCCGTGTTGCAGGGCCATCTCGGCCGTCAACAGCGACCCCCCGACCGCGCGCACGGTGCGCCGCGCCAGCGCTTCGCTCCACGGCAGGCCCAGGCGCCGCTGGTCCTCGCGCGACAGCTCGCCGTGCATGTAGCGCTCGATGTAATGGCGATCGTGGGCCAGCGCGAGAATGTCATTGGGGCAGATGTCGGGCCGCAGCAACGCCTGGTCAGTGGTCAACCCGCTGTCGATCAGGTGATCGTGCAGCAGACGAAACTTGTCCATCGGAAAACGATGGTCCGGCGGAAACTCTGGGCTGTAGTCTTCGTGGTAGATCAGCGGCAGCGACATGGGTTATCCACAGCAGGGAACAGCCTCGATCTTGCCATGAGTGGCCTACGGCTGTGGAAAACTTTGCTGGCGCCAACTGCAAGCCGGTGGCGGCCCATGCAGTGGGCACTTTCACCGTGCGGCACTGGCCAGCACGCGCTGCCATGCAGGCTCGTTCAAGCGCCCCAGAATGCGTGCCTTGCCGCTGTCGTCCACGGAAACGAACAGGGCGCTGGCATAACCGCTGTCCCGTTCGCCGCCGGCAACGTTCTGCTGACGAGCGAATTGATCGACGCAGCCGCTATGGGTTACCAGCACCAGGTTGTGTTCGGGGCGTTTGGCGGCCAGCGCCTGGGCCGGGAAGCTGCCGTCGCACTGGCCGATCCATTCCCGCGTGGCGACCGGCTGCCCCAGAATGAAATGCGCCGTCTGCTGGGTGCGCACCTTCGGGCTGCTTAACAGGTCGGCATCGGCCAGCCCCAGGTGCTTGAGACCTTCGCCCACGCGCCCGGCAGCCTGGCTGCCGGCCACCGTGATGCCCGCTGGGTCGTCCAGGCAAGGCCCTGGTGCGCTGTCGCAGCGCTCGGCATGGCGGATCATGACGATCACCGCACCGTTGGCCCAGGCCTGGAGCAGGCCGCTTTTGCTGAGTTGTTGCTCGCTACCAAGGTCCACGATGGAGGTTCTCGTCATAAACCAGGAGGTCGATGCCGCCACGGCCAGGCTCAGGCTCAAGGCGACGGTCACGGCGCGGCGCGGCAGCCATCGCTTGCGCGGTGAATGCAAGGCGTAGGGCGGCAGGGTGTTGCTCGACAGCATGGGTGGCTCCGACAAGGAAACCGCGCGCTGGGCGCGGCAGGGATGACGGCATTTTGCTAACCCACGTGTTGCCAGCCGGTGAAGCGCATGTGAAAAATGCATTCGGCTACCCGTCACCCGGTGCCCCGCCGTGCCTGCGCCTACGCTGTACACTGCATCACGCCAAAACGGAGCGAACCCCATGACCCCCATTCTGGAACTGGAAAGCGCGCGGCTGATCCTGCGCCAATGGCAGGACGAGGATCTGCGCGAGTTCGCTGCCCTGTGCGCCGACCCCCAGGTCATGCGGTATTTCCCCGCGCCGCTCACACGTCTGGAAGCGGCTGCCTTGATCGGCCGCATCCGCGGGCATTTTCATGAATACGGGTTTGGCCTGTGGGCGCTGGAGCGCAAGGACAGTGGCGCGTTCATCGGCATGACGGGCCTGCTCAACGTCAATTTCGACGCGCCCTTCGCCCCGGCGGTCGAGATCGGCTGGCGCCTGGCACGCCGGCACTGGGGCCTTGGGTTTGCCAGTGAGGCGGCCTGGACGTGCTTGCGCTGTGCGTTCGCCCAGTTGCAGGTCGAGCAGGTGGTGTCCTTCACCAGTACCCTCAACCTGCCCTCGCAGAAGGTCATGCAAGCCATCGGCATGGAGCAGGACCTGGCAGGCAGCTTCGACCACCCGCGTGTCGCCCTCGGCCATCCGCTGCGCCCGCATGTGCTGTACCGGATCGATCGCTCGCGGTGGGAGCAGACCTTGCGGGCCGAGTGAACCGCCAGGGGGGCCGGCGGTGTCAAACCCTGTATCATTTGCGCTATTGGACGGTGCGGCTCATGCGTGGGCTGCGCCGGTTGAATCGAGCGCCGGCCCACGGCGCCTTGTGAGCACGCCTTGCGTCTACGGAGAACCCCGATGAGTCATGTGTTGGACGACCTGGTCGACCTGTTGAGCCTCGAAGCCATTGAAGAAAACCTGTTCCGCGGCCGCAGCCAGGACCTGGGTTTTCGCCAGCTGTATGGCGGCCAGGTGCTGGGCCAGTCCTTGTCGGCCGCCAGCCAGACGGTAGAGGATGCCCGCCATGTGCACTCGCTGCACGGCTACTTCCTGCGCCCGGGCGATGCCAGCCTGCCGGTGGTGTATTCGGTGGACCGCGTGCGCGACGGTGGCAGTTTCAGTACCCGCCGCGTCACGGCGATTCAGAAGGGCAAGACGATCTTCACCTGCAGCGCGTCGTTCCAGTACGACGAAGAAGGGTTCACCCACCAGGCGCAGATGCCCGATGTAGTCGGCCCTGAAAACCTGCCCACCGAAGTGGAACTGGCCAGCGCCATGGCCGATCAGCTGCCTGAGCGCATCCGCGACAAGGTGCTGTGTGCCAAGCCCATCGAGATTCGCCCGGTGACCGAACGTGACCCGTTCAACCCCAAGCCCGGCGACCCGGTGAAATACGCCTGGTTCCGCGCCGATGGCAACCTGCCAGCCGTCCCTGCGCTGCACAAGTACATCCTGGCCTACGCCTCTGATTTCGGGCTGTTGACCACCTCGATGCTGCCCCATGGCAAGTCGGTCTGGCAGCGCGACATGCAGATCGCAAGCCTGGACCACTCCTTGTGGTTCCACGGCAATCTGCGCGCCGATCAATGGCTGCTGTATGCCACCGACAGCCCTTGGGCAGGCAATGCCCGTGGCTTCTGCCGGGGCAGTATCTTCAACCAGGCCGGCCAGCTGGTTGCCTCGTCCAGCCAGGAAGGCCTGATTCGTCATCGCAAGGACTGGGCATGAACCTCGGCCAGGTGCGCCACTGGGTGTTCGACATGGACGGCACCCTGACCGTGGCCGCGCATGATTTTGCCGCTATCCGTGTGAAGCTGGGCATCCCGCCCAAGGATGACATCCTGGCGCACCTGGCGGCCTTGCCCACCGACGAAGCCGCCGCCAAGCATGCCTGGCTGCTGGAGCACGAGCGTCATCTGGCGTTTGCCTCCAGAGCCGCCCAAGGGGCGGTGGAGTTGGTTCGTGAGCTGGCCAGCCGTGGTTGCCAGCTGGGCATCCTCACCCGCAATGCCCGCGAACTGGCGCACATCACGCTCGAGGCCATTGGCCTTGCCGACTGTTTTCCGGTGGCGCACATTCTTGGGCGTGATGAAGCGCAGCCCAAGCCCAGCCCCGATGGGCTGCTCAAGATCGCCGGTGCCTGGGGCGTCGCGCCGCAGGCGATGGTGATGGTGGGCGACCACCGCTTCGACCTCGACTGCGGGCGAGCCGCCGGTGCAGGCACGGTGCTGGTGAACCAGCCGCACGACGCCTGGCCAGGCCTTGCCGACCGACATGCGCCCGACTGTGATGCCTTGAAGCGTATGCTGGGCTGAACCGACGCTCGCCGGCCACTTTCCTTTTTACAGATGGAGCACCCGACCATGAGCAGCAAGGCGATCTACGTTCAACCCGGCGGCGGCTACGACAAGGTCGAGGTCGGTACCTGTGAAGCCACTGCCCCAGGCGTGGGTGAAATCACCGTGCGCTTGCATGCCAGCTCCCTCAATTACCATGACTTTGCCGTGGTCAGCGGCATGTGGGGCCCGGCCGAACGGCGCATCCCGATGGCCGACGGTGCTGGCGAGGTCGTAGCCGTGGGCAGCGGTGTCAGCGACTTCAAGGTCGGTGACAGCGTGGTCAGCACCTTCTTCCCTGACTGGCTGGATGGGCAGGCCAATGTCGAGGGCTTTGCCCGGGTGCCGGGCGATGGCCTGGACGGTTATGCCCGTGGCCATGTGACCGCGCTGGCCACGGCGTTCACCCGCGCGCCCAAGGGCTTCAGCCACGCCGAGGCGGCGACCTTGACCACTGCCGGGCTGACGGCCTGGCGCGCGCTGATGAGCGACGATCACCTCAAGCCCGGTGACACGGTGCTGGTGCAGGGCACCGGCGGGGTTTCGATCTTCGCCCTGCAGTTCGCCAAGCTGGCCGGCGCGTCGGTGATCGCCACTTCTTCCAGCGATGCCAAGCTCGAGCGGCTCAAAGCCTTGGGCGCCGACCACGTGATCAACTACACGCGCACGCCGGCCTGGGGCGAAAAGGTGCGTGAGCTGACCGACAACCGTGGGGTGGACCATGTGATCGAAGTGGGCGGGCCGGCCACTTTGGAGCAGTCGATGATTGCGGCGCGCATCGGGGGCCATGTGTCGCTGATCGGTATTCTGACCGGTGTAGCGGGGCAACTGCCGCTGGTGCAGGCACTGGTGCGGCAGATCCGCTTGCAGGGTGTCCTGGTGGGCAGCCGTGCCCAGCAACAGGCCATGGTCCGGGCCATCGAGGCCAACGGCCTGCGCCCGGTGGTGGACAAGCACTTCGAACTCGAACAGATCGTCGAGGCGTTTCGCTATCAGGAAAGCAACCGCCATTTCGGCAAGATCTGCCTGACCTGGTAACGCCTTGGGGTAACGGGATGTAATGGCTGGCGAGCAGGCCAATACATTCGCGCACATCGGGCGCACAGGTGGCTGGCTAGAATGCCCGGCTCCGTTGCGACTGATTCTCTCTTCAAGAGGACGCCCCGATGTGCCTGTTCCCCCGTTTGCGGCAGCGCCTGCTGCCGGCCTTGTTGCTGTTGGCGTCCTGCCTCGGCTTTACCCATACCGCCCACGCCCTGCAAGTCACCGATGTGCTGGGGCGTACCGTCGAGCTTGACCACGCCCCGCAGAGGGTCGTGCTGGGCGAGGGGCGTTTGTTCTTCGCCCTGGCGCTGCTCGACCGGGACAACCCGTTCCAGCGCGTGGTGGGCTGGCAGAACGACATGCGCTTGCTGGACCCGCACACCTACGAGGTCTACGCCCAGCACTACCCGCAGATCGCCAAGCTGCCCTTGATCGGGCAGGCATCCGAGCAGAGCGTGAGCGCCGAGCAGATCCTGTCGCTCAAGCCGGACCTGGCTATTTTCAGCATCGCCGGCGAAGGCCCGACCCAGCACAGCCCGGTGGCCGACTTGCTGGCCAAGGCCGGCGTGCCAGTATTGTTCATCGATTTTCGCGTGCACCCCATGCGCAACACCCACGTCAGCATGCAAGCGCTGGGTACGCTGCTGGGCCGTGAACAGCAGGCGCAGCAGTATCTTGACCTGTACGACCGTCACCTGGAGCGGGTGCAAGCGGGCGTGGCCGGCATCAAGGACAGCGAGCGGCCCAAGGTGTTTCTCGAATTGCTGGCCGGGGTGTGGCAAGCGCCCGGCCATACCACTGGCAAAAGCGGTTTGGGCAGTGTGGTCCAGGCGGTGGGTGGCCATAACATTGGCGCCGACGTGGTGCCCGGTGCGCTGGGCGATGTCAGCGTCGAGTACGTGCTGCAAGCCGACCCGGACGTCTACATCGCCACCGGCAACCGCGCCCCCGGCGTGCTGCTGGGTGCCGGGGTGTCCGAAAAAACGGCCCGGGACAGCCTGGCGAAGATCACGGCCCGCCCGGAATTCGCCCCCTTGCGACCCATCCAGGCCGGCCAGGCCCATGGCTTGTGGCATGACTTCTACAACTCGCCGTTCAACATCCTGGCAATTGAAGCGATGGCGCGCTGGGTGCATCCGGAGCGGTTCAAGGCCATTGACCCGCAAGCGACCATGGCCGAGATCAACCGCATGCTCAAGGTAGGGCTGGACGGTCAATACTGGGTCGACGCCCAGTGACCGCACAAGCGCTGCCAGGCGTGCAGCAGGCCGTCTGGCATTACCGTCGGCTGCTGTGGCGGCGTACCGGGCTGGTGGCCGGGCTGGCCGTGCTGTTGCTGGTTTCGGTCTTGAGCGACCTGGCCAGCGGTGCGTCGGGCATGAGCTTGGGGCGACTGGTGCAAGGCCTGTTCGACCCGACCACCCTCAGCGCCACGGAGCGGGTGATTGTCTGGAACGTTCGCCTGCCGTACGCGCTGATGGCCGTGCTGGTGGGCACGGCACTGTCGCTGGCAGGGGCCGAGATGCAGGCGATCCTCGACAACCCGCTGGCCAGCCCCTTTACCCTGGGAGTGTCTTCGTCAGCGGCACTGGGGGCTTCGCTTGCCATCGCCTACCCGCTCAGCATCGCCTGGATGACGGCGGGGGTGCAGGTGACGGTGATGGCCTTCGTCTTCGCCTGCCTGTCGGTGGTGCTGTTGCAGGCCATGTCGCGGCTTCGCGGGGCGGGCGTGGAGAGCCTGGTGCTGTTCGGCATCGCCCTGGTGTTCAGCTGCAATGCCCTGGTGTCGCTGTTGCAACTGCTGGCCACCGAGGACGTGCTGCAGCAACTGGTGTTCTGGACCCTGGGCAGCCTGGCCCGGGCCGATTGGAACAAGCTCGGCATGCTGGCGCTGGTCGTGGCGCTGGTGTTGCCGTTTTCGCTGCGCGCAGCACCTGCGATGACGCTGCTGCGCATGGGCGAGGACCGGGCGCGCAGCTTCGGCGTGGACACCCGGCGGCTGCGCTTTGCCTCGCTGCTGCGCATCAGCCTGTTGTCGGCAACCGCCGTGGCATTCGTCGGCACCATCGGCTTCGTCGGCCTGGTCGGGCCGCACATAGCGCGCCTGCTGGTAGGTGAGGACCAGCGGTTCCTGCTGCCGGCCAGCGCGCTGGTGGGCGCCCTGATGCTGTCGCTGTCCTCCATTGCCAGCAAGCTGATCATGCCAGGCGTGATTGTGCCGGTCGGCATCGTCACCGCCCTGGTGGGGGTGCCGATTTTCGTGACGCTGGTGTTCCGGCGGGGGAGAAAGCTGTGAGCCTGGTGATCGACAAGGTTTCGGTCGCCTACGGTGCGCGGCAGATCCTGCACGAGGTCAGCCTGCCGGCCCTGCCCGAAGGCAGCCTGGTGGCGCTGGTGGGGCCCAATGGAGCAGGCAAGTCCACGCTGCTCAGGGCCCTGGCAGGGCTCGAGCGCATGCGCGGCGGCCTGCGCCTGGATGGCCAGGACGTGACCCGGCTGGCCTTTGCCGACCGTTCACGACGGCTGGCCTACATGCCCCAGCAGTTGCCCCCCGGCATTGCCCTCGGTGTGCTGGAAAGCATCATGGCGGCACTTCGCGTAGGCAGTGCGGACGATCTGCTGGGCCAGGCCTTTGCGGCCCTGCGCCAGCTGGGTATCGAGCATCTGGCCCAGTGCTCGCTGGACAGCTTGTCCGGCGGGCAGCGGCAATTGGTGGCGCTGGCCCAGTTGCTGGCGCGCAACCCGCAGGTGCTACTGCTCGACGAGCCCACCAGCGCGCTGGACCTGCATTATCAATTGCGGGTGATGGATGCCGTGCGTGAGCGGGTGCAGGTGCATCGCCTGTTGGCAGTGGCGGTGCTGCACGACATCAACCTGGCCGCCAGCCATGCCGACTGGCTGGTGGTGCTGCGCGAGGGCAGGGTGGTGGCCAGTGGTACGCCGCAGGATGTGTTGGTGCCTGACCTGCTAGCGCAGGTGTATGGCGTCCAGGCGCGGGTCGAACGCTGTTCTCAGGGGCGGCTGCAGGTGCTGGTCGACCACGCACTGAGCTGATGCCCGCGCTGCCTGCTGCCTGCTGGACAGGCAGCGGGTGCAACACACTCGAATGAAAAACCCAAGCGCCATTGGCGTGCATGGCGCGTTCGGGCATGCCAATCGCGACATTTGTCGCTTGCACAAAAGCGCTGTCGTGATCGAACAGTTCCGGGGCGTTCTCGTGTAATTTCCCTCCTCCCTGCGGGGCTTAAATGAAGCCCGACCCCCACCGGCACGTTGCCTTGTGATGCGCTGCAAAGATCAACAACAGAGCGCAAGCAACCTGTCGACCTGAACCCTTCAAGGAGCTATTTTCGCCTACCCCTGCCCGTCCATCCTTGTGTCAGCAAAAAGAGAACAACATCAATGAACACCGTGGGATCTGATGGCAACCTTGCACAAGGTTTCAAGCCACGTCATGTAACGATGCTGTCCATCGCCGGCATCATCGGCGCCGGACTTTTCGTCGGCTCGGGCCATGCCATTGCGGCAGCCGGCCCGGCTACCATAATCTCCTATTTCGTGGCCGGGACCTTGGTCGTCCTGGTCATGCGCATGCTCGGCGAAATGGCCGTCGCGCACCCCGATACCGGTTCCTTCTCCACCTACGCCGACCAGGCCATCGGCCGCTGGGCCGGCTACACCATCGGCTGGTTGTACTGGTGGTTCTGGGTGCTGGTCATCCCCATCGAAGCCCTCGCGGCAGGGCATGTGCTCAATGCCTGGTTCCCGCAGATAGACAGCTGGATATTCGCCCTGGCGTCGGTGTTGCTGCTGGCAGGTACCAACCTGTTCAGCGTGGCCAAGTACGGTGAGTTCGAGTTCTGGTTCGCCATCCTCAAGGTGACCGCGATTCTTGCCTTCATCAGCCTCGGGTTCGCGGCGCTGATGGGATGGCTACCCAACCGCGAAGTCAGCGGCCTGAGTGGGTTGATGGCCGATCACGGTGGTTTCGCGCCCAAGGGCTGGGCCGCGGTGGTGGGGGCGTTCATCACTGTGATGTTCAGCTTCATCGGCACTGAGGCGGTGACCATCGCAGCGTCCGAGTCCAGCGACCCGTCGCGCAACATCGCCAAGGCCACCCGCTCGGTGATCTGGCGCATCAGCACCTTCTACATCCTCTCCATCTTCGTGATCATTTCCGTGGTGCCGTGGAACGATCCGCAACTGGCTGTGGTGGGCTCCTACCAGCGTGCACTGGAAATCATGAACATCCCCAACGCAGCCTTGCTGGTCGACCTGGTGGTGCTGGTGGCGGTCACCAGCTGCATGAACTCCTCGATCTACATCGCCTCGCGCATGATGTACTCGCTGGCCAAGCGCGGCGATGCGCCGGCAATGCTCAAGCAGACGTCCAAGGTCGGCGTACCACGCGCTGCGGTGTTCGGCAGCACCCTGATCGGTGCGTCCATCGCCGTGCTCAACTACTTCGCACCCAAGGGCGTGTTCGAGTTCCTGCTGGCAAGCTCAGGTGCCATCGCGCTGCTGGTGTACATGGTCATCGCCATCTCCCAGCTGCGCATGCGCCGCCGTCTTGAGCGGGAGAACACCGAGCTCAAGTTCCGCATGTGGCTGTTCCCCTGGTTGACCTGGGCGGTAATCATCTTCATTGCCCTGGCCTTGGCGGTGATGATGTACACGCCCGAGCACCGGGCGGAGGTGAGCGCCACGCTGGGGCTTGCGATCATGATTTCCTTCCTGGGCATCGTGACGACACGCGGTCATGCGCAGCCGGTGGGGGCGCGGTCGTTGGGTTGAGATGAGCTTTGCTGGAGCCTTGAGGCTGCGATGCGGCTTCAGGGTTTTCAGCTTCGCGGCTCATGGTGCTGGGGCCGTACCGCCCGCCTACGCATCCAATGGCCCGGCCAAATCGACCGAGCATACATACTGGCATCCCCCTATCGAATGATGGAAAATCGCGCCTCGCCCGCCTGGGCGTCGCGGTCAACGACACGGATGTGAGGCGCTTTTCTCACTGCGCCTGCTTCGATTTTCCAGAGTAAGGATACGTCCCCCATGCCCCTGTGTAGATTCCTCCTGCCCATGCTGGCCACCATGGCCCTGGCCGGCTGCGTCACGACCGAGCAGATGCCCGACGGTCGCACCAAGATTCGTTTTTCCGACGACACGGTCAGCTCACTGACATCGATGATGCCTGCAGCCATGGCCACCGGAATCGCCGGCGGAGCTGGCAGTGAGGGTGGGCTGGACTTGATTGCCACCCTGCCCTCGAGCAGTGGCGAGTTCCTCTACCTGGGCGGCAGGTTCGATGCCGAATGCACCGCTGCCTTGTTCTACAGCGCCAAGTCTGGCAAACCGCTCGCAACCAAGATCGACCGCAGTTGCAGGATTCGCTACCTGGCCAGGCAGCAGGACCTCAAGGCGATTGGGAAACCCTACGACCGCGCAGCCCCTGTCGGCGAACTGGAGGGCTCCCACCACCCGTACTGGGATTCACTCACCCGCCGGGTCATTGGCCAATTGGCCGCGCAGAAGCAGTTCAAAACGCGGGTGGGCGTCATCCCGCGCTATGACAAGGCAGGCACGCCGTTTGTCACCCTTGGGTTTTTGGGACAGGGTAAAAGTGAGGACTACGCCCTCAGGACAACGCCAGCGCCGGCACCGGTGGTGTTCAGCGACCCGGCCTATGGCGCCCAGATGCGGGCCACTGCCCTCAGACGGCAGACTGACCTTGGTGAGTCCATCAAGTGTGAAGCGTGGCTGGAGCCGCAAGGTGCCGTCGACCTGGGGCGCAAGCCGCCTTCGGTCAACACCAGTGACTTTGCGCGTTACGTGGTGCCAATGAAGATAACGTCCATGGGCTGCACACCTCTGTACTAGGGCAGGCGGGAATGCCAGCCTTTGTTGGCTGGCACCTCGCCATGCGCTGAGTGGCGAGGCGATCAGCCTACTGCGCCGGGCGCTTGTCTTGCGTGCAGGCAATGTAGGTACTGCCCGACTCGCCCCGTAACGACAAATCGTGGTTGCCAACTGCCTGGGTGTAATGCCCCAGGTCATCCTTGCCGATGCCGCTCAGCCTTGCGATGTCCTCGACGCGCTGGCCCTTGAATACCCCCGAAAACTCGTTGAAGTCCCCTTCGCCGTCACTGGCAGCATGTGCCGTCAGCTGCGTGATCGGTTGGCCATAGATCTCCACTGGCTGAGGCAGCGAATACTCAGCGTCCGACAGCTCCGACGCCTGGACGGTGGCCTGGCCCTTGGCCGCCTTGACCAGTGCATCGAACTGCTCGGGTGAGACCGCGCGCTTGCACGTCAGGACCTGACCGATACGCGTGCGGGCCTCGGCTTGATCGAGGTTCTCAGCGTGAGCGTGGGCCGCGCCAGCGAGGCTGGCAAGCAGGGGCAGGATCAGGCGAGTCGTGTTCATGCATCAGTTCCTTCTGTTGGATAGCCCCTATTGAGTGCCGCCGTCAGCAATGGTTTCAAGGCCCGTGGACGCTACTGGAGATCCCGTAATGGGACGGGGGCTACCCACGCTTGGACGGGTGCTCACGGCGAGCCCACCTGCCCTTGATCCAACCTGCCAAATTTCTTTGAGCAATGGGCTACCATCCGATGGCCTAATGCAATTAAATGCGCCGCCCGGACAACTATTCCGGCCAGTAACTGTCACTCACAAAACCCCCGGTCATAGTGTGAAGGTGCCCGCTTTCACCACAGGAGCTCAGATACATGGCAGCACTGCAAAGCAGTACGTTGGACGCGGTAGAAAACAACCAGGACCAATTGCTGACCCAATGGTTGGCAGGCCTGGAAGCCAACGGTGCCACGCGCAATGTCAAGGAGCAGGTGCTGGCCCAGGAAACCCGCGAGTTTCTGCAACTGCTGGTCCAAGGCTTCAAGGGCCAAGGTGGCGCCAACCTGGCAGCCGCCGATTGGGAGGCCGTGCGCCGGTTCCTTGAAAAGCTGTCTTCATCGCGCGCGCAGATGGGCCATGACTCCCACCAGACCGTGTACTTCATCTACGCCCTCAAGCGTCCGTTGTTCGCCTTGCTGCAATCGCTCTACAGCGCCGACCCGGCCACGCTTGCCGAGGAACTCTGGCGCGTATCCGAGCTGCTCGACAGCATGGGCATGCACACCATGCGCACGTACCAGGCGAGCCGTGAAAACGTCATCCGCCGCCAGCAGGAAGAACTGCTGGAGCTGTCCACACCCGTGGTCAAGCTGTGGGACGGTGTGCTGGCATTGCCACTGATCGGCACCCTGGACTCCCAGCGCAGCCAGACCGTCATGGAGTCGCTGCTGCAGCGCATCGTCGACACCGGCTCGGAAATCGCCATCATCGACATCACGGGCGTGCCCACCGTGGACACCCTGGTGGCTCAGCACCTGCTCAAGACCGTGACGGCCATTCGCCTGATGGGCGCCGATTGCATCATCAGCGGCATCCGCCCGCAGATCGCCCAGACCATCGTGCACCTGGGCCTGGACCTTGGCACCCTGACCACCAAGGCCAACCTGGCCGATGCCCTGAAGCTGGCCCTGACCCGCGTGGGCAGCGACCTCGGCCAGCGAGCCTAAGCCATGGAGCGTATCCCGATCCTGCAGATGGGGGAATTTCTGCTGGTGACCATCCAGGTGGACATGCATGACCAACTGGCCCTCACCCTGCAGGAAGACCTGACCGACCGCATCAGCAGCACCTCCGCCCGTGGCGTACTCATCGACATCTCGGCGCTGGACATGGTCGACTCGTTCATTGGACGCATGATCGCCAGCATCTCGGGCCTGTCGCGCATCATGGACGCCGAGACCATGGTGGTCGGCATGCAGCCGGCCGTGGCCATCACCCTGGTGGAGCTGGGCCTGACGTTGCCTGGCGTGAGTACGGCCTTGAATGTGGAACGCGGTATGCAAGTACTGCGTCAGCGTGTGGCCCGCAAATGAATGTGCGCGACAGCGGTAGCCTGCCGGTGCGCATCGAGCAGGATGTGGTCCTTGCCCGCCAATTGGCCCGCAAGCTGGCGGGCGAGTGCGGTATGCGCCTGGTCGACCTGACCAAGCTGGTCACCGCCGTCAGCGAGCTGGCCCGCAACACCGTGGTCTATGGCCGTGGCGGCGATATGGACTGGCAGGTGCTGGAGGACTTCGGTCGGGTGGGCCTGCGCCTGCATTTTCGTGACGAAGGCCCTGGCATTCCTGACATCGGCCTGGCGTTGACCGACGGCTGGACCTCGGGCGGTGGCATGGGCCTGGGCCTGACCGGGGCACGGCGCCTGGTGGATGAGTTCGAGTTGGACACCGCGCCTGGCCAGGGCACCCGCGTGACGATCACTCGATGGGCGTGAGCATCGCTGCGAGCCAGACCTGCGTCGTACCGTTGGCTGATGCCAGTGACGTTGGCCACGCTCGACGGATCGCGCAAAAGCTCGCACAGGCCCACGGGCATGACGAGACGGACGCCGGACGTGTCGCGCTGGTGGTGACCGAACTGTGCACCAACGTGCTCAAGCATGCCGGGCATGGCGAGCTGCATCTGCGGGCGCTGCCGCGCGGTGACGGCAGGTTTGGCATCGAGGTGCTCACCCTCGATCGCGCCCAAGGGTTCGATGCCCAAGCCTGCCTGGCCGACGGCTATTCGTCAGCAGGCACCCAAGGCATTGGCATGGGTGCCATTGCCCGCCAGGCTCAAGTCTTCGACGTTTATGCCGATACCCGGGGAGCTGTGGTCCTGGCGCGGTTGTATGCCCAGGGTGACCCAGGCACTGACCTGCGCTTCGGCGTCAGCCAGCATGCCCTCAATGGCGACCCGGCCTGCGGCGACACCTGGCACCTGGCCTTCGACGGGCAGCACGTGAGCGCCCTGGTGATCGACGGGCTGGGGCATGGCAGCGAAGCCGAAGCGGCAGCCCAGGCGGGTGCGGCAGTGTTTGCACAGGCACCGTTCGCCAAGGCGCAGCAGCAAATTTTGGCCATGGATCAGGCGATGACGGGCACGCGCGGTGGCGCCGTGGCCCTGGCGCACTACGATGGCTGCAATGCACGGCTGAGCTTCACCGGCATTGGCAACATCGGCGCGAGCCTGGTCAATGGCAGCCAATCGCGAGGCCTGGCGTCGATGCCCGGCATCGTCGGCGGGCAATTCAGAAAAACCCAAGTGTTCGACTACGCTGATCTGAACGGAAATGTGTTGATCATGTACAGCGATGGCCTGCAGTCCCGGTGGAACCTCAAGGATTACCCTGGCCTGGTGCACCGCCATCCGGCCGTGATCGCTGCCGTGCTGCATCGCGACTTTTGCCGAGGCCGGGACGATGTCACCGTACTTGTCATCGACCTGGAGCTGCCCAATGTCTGATGCTGCCATGATTGCCCGCCTGCAAGCCGAGAACGACGCCTTGCGCGCCGAGCTGGATGAAACCAACCAGGGCGTGCTGGCGCTGTATGCCGAGCTCGATACCCAGGCCGAGCACCTGCGCCAGGCCTCGGACCTCAAGAGCCGCTTCCTGTCGTACATGAGCCATGAATTTCGCACGCCGCTGGGCTCGATCTTGAGCATCACCGGCCTGCTGACCGACGAGCTCGACGGGCCGTTGTCGGCCGAACAGCACCGTCAGGTCACGTTCATCAGCACCGCTACCCGCGAGCTGTCCGACATGGTCGACGACCTGCTGGACCTTGCCAAGATCGAAGCCGGCCGCATCACCATTTCGCCGGCCTGGTTCGACATGTTCGACCTGTTCGCCGCCCTGCGGGGCATGTTCAGGCCCATCGTCGATGCCTCGGCCGTGGATCTCATCTTCGAAGAGCATGCGAACCTGCCGCGGCTGTACACCGATGACAAGAAGCTGGCGCAGATTTTGCGCAACTTCATTTCCAATGCCCTGAAGTTCACCTCCCAGGGCGAAGTGCGTATTTCCGCCTGCCTGGAAGGCGACGACGGTATCCGTTTTGCCGTGAGCGATACGGGTATCGGCATCGCACCGGAACTGCTTGGCACCCTGTTCGAAGACTTTGCCCAGGTGGACTCGCCGCTGCAAAAGCGCCTGCGCGGTACGGGCCTGGGCCTGTCGCTGTGCAAACGCTTTGCCGAGCTGCTGGGTGGTCATGTGGGTGTGGAGAGCGAGCCGGGCGTCGGCTCCTGCTTCTTCGTGGTAATCCCGCTTGCCCTCGCTCCGGAGAGCGCTGAATGAATGCCGATGTGCGCTTGCTGATCGTCGATGACAACGTTGCCACCCGCTATGCCATGCGCAGACGGTTGGCGGTGCACGGGTACCAGGTACTGGAGGCCGGCACGGGCGGCGAGGGCCTGGCGCTGATCCGCGACAGCCAGGTCGACGCCTTGATCCTGGACGTGAACCTGCCGGACATGAGCGGCTTCGACATTGTCCGCCTGCTGCGTCAGGACCCACGTACGGCCCTGCTGCCGGTGATTCATGTGTCGGCCGCGTCGATCCAGAGTGGCGACATCATCACCGGGCTGAACGCCGGTGCCGACGCCTACCTGATTCACCCCGTCGACCCGGACGTGCTGCTGGCTACCCTGCGCACCTTGCTGCGCGTGCGCGACACCGAGCGCGCATTGCGCCAGAGCGAGGCGCGCTTTCGCGAAATCTTCACCAGCGTGTCGGCGCCGATTGCCGTGATGGACGCCCAGCTGAAGGTGCATGAATGCAACCAGGCCTTCAGCTATCTGATCCAGGACAATCGCCACCCTGAGCAGCTGCATGAATGCTTTGCCGAGGGGCAGGAGGCGGCGCTGGCCAGCCTGCGCGAGCACCTGATGGCCGGCGAGCGCTGGCAGGGCACCTTGAGCATGCAGGTGCATGGCCATGTACGCGAGACCGAGTGGCAGCTTTCGCCGTATCAGGCGCCGGGTTTGTGCCTGGTGTTCGTCGAGGACATCACCGAGCACCGTCACCGCGAACGTTCGCACCTGGCCCGGCTGGATGACGCCACCAGCCAGCTGGCCCACGAAGTGGCCGTGCGCGAACGCACCGAGGCGCAGCTGGTGCAACTGCAAAAAATGGAGGCACTGGGCAGCTTGACCGGCGGCATCGCCCACGACTTCAACAACCTGCTGACCGGCATCATCACCAGCCTTGAGCTGATCTGCAAACGGGTGTCCGAGCAACGCATCGACAAAGTGCCGCGTTATGCCGAAGCTGCGCTCAGCTCGGCCAATAGCGCGGCATCGCTGACCCATCGGTTGCTGGCCTTCGCTCGCCAGCAACCACTGGATACCCGGCCGGTGGACGTCAACCGCCACGTGCGCTCGCTGGAAGAACTGCTGACCCGCACCATTGGCGAGCGCATCACGCTGACCCTGAACCTCTCCACCCAACCGGTCATCGCCCTGGTCGACCCGGTGCAGCTGGAAAGCGCGGTGCTCAACCTGGTGATCAACGCCCGCGACGCACTGCCCAAGGGCGGGCGGATCTGGCTCGACACGGCCGCCACCTGGTCCCAGGAAAACCCCAACCTGGCCGACGGCCCCTATGTGATGGTCAGCGTGCGCGACAACGGCACCGGCATCGAACCTGAGTTGCTGGACAAGGTGTTCGACCCGTTCTTCACCACCAAACCCGTCGGTCAGGGCACCGGCCTTGGGCTGTCGACCATCTACGGCTTCGCCCGCCAGTCCAGCGGCCACGTGATGCTCAGCAGCGTGATGGGGCAGGGCACTGAAGTGGCGCTGATGCTGCCGGCCAGCGCACAGGCAGCCGTGCCCGTGGTGAGCGAGCGTGGGCTCGACCTGCAAGGAAACGGCGAGCATGTGCTGATCGTCGAGGACATGGCGTCGGTGCGGCTGTCGGTGGCCGAAGCGCTGGCCGATGCCGGCTACCGCTGCACACTGGCCTCGACCACCGACCAGGCGCTGGAATACCTGCGCGACGACCCGAGCCTGGACCTGATGCTGACCGACGTTGGCCTGCCCACGCTCAGCGGCCGGGAGCTGGCTGACCTTGCCCGTGGCTACCGGCCCGACCTGCCCGTGCTGTTCATGACCGGCTATGCCGACGCCGCGCTGGACCGGCAGGCGTTTCTCGGCGATGGCATGGACATGCTGATCAAGCCCTTCCGCATGGGTGAGCTGCTCGGCAAAGTGAGGCAGGCCATCGGCAAGGTGTAGGACGCAACCTACAACCGAAGTTAATTAATCTGAAAATAAATGAGGTGTTTTCTCATTCTCGTTCGGCAGGTAGGGAAGGCCGGAATACAGGCCGCCCGCCGATACGCTACGGAGCGAGAGAATGAGTTCTACCCCGGTTTCACCGCGCCACCCCTTGAACCGAGCCCTGCGTGGCGCCTTGCTCGGGCTGGTGGTAGGCAGCCATGTCCTGCCAGCCCTGGCCCAGCCTGCGGCCACTGACAGCAGCAGCCCGCTCAAGCAGTGGAACATTCCGGCAGGCCCGCTGGCGCCAGCGCTCGATCGTTTTGCCCGGGAAGCCGGCATCAGCCTGTCGTACGACGCGCAAAGCGTGGCCAACCAGACGACGCCGGGCGTCCAGGGCTCGCTGGGTACCGCGGCGGCCCTGTCTTCACTGTTGCAGGGCAGTGACCTGCAATCGGAACAGCAAGGCCCCAACGCCTACCTGCTGCTGCCCCAGCCCAAGCCCACCGGCCCCCTAGAGCTGGGTGCCACCGAGGACTATCGCCTGGCCCCGGTGATCGTCAATGCCAAGGTCAAGGCCAGCGCCGACGACGACATCAACTCGGTCGTGGCCAAGGAGCTGTGGGTAGGGGGCAAGGTCGCCACCAGCATCCTCAATACCCCGGCTTCGGTGTCGGTGGTGACCCGCAAGGAGATGGAACAGCGCAGCGTCAGCACCACCGAAGAGGCGCTGCAGTACACCCCTGGGGTGATCAGCGACTTCTATGGGTCGGACGACCGTAACGACTACTTCCAGATTCGCGGCTTTCAGGCCACCACCTACCGCGACGGCCTGACGCTCAGCTCCATGCGTGGCGTGCGCGAAGACCCTTACGCCTACGAGCGTATCGAGATCATTCGCGGCGCCAACTCCACTCTGTTCGGTCCTGCCGACCCGGGCGGCTCGGTCAACTTCGTGACCAAGCAGCCGCGGTTCGAACGTTTCGGCCAGGGCTATGTGACCTACGGTTCGTACGACCATGCCGAGACTGGCATCGACGTGGGCGATGTGCTCAACGAAGGCGGTACAGTGGCAGGGCGCTTCACGGCCAAGCTGCAGGACAGCGACCGTGAGTACGACCACTCCCGCGACGACAGCCGCCTGGTGATGGGCGGGCTGACCTGGGCACCAAGCGACTTCACCTCGGCCACCGTGGTGCTGGACTACCTGAAGACCAACAGCTCGCCCAACAGCGGTGGCTACCCGCTGGACAAGGAGTACGACCGCAGCAAGTTCTTCGGCGAGCCCGGCTACAACTTCCACGATGTGGAGCGCACAAGCTTGTCCGGCAATATCACCCACGACTTCGACAACGGCTTCGTATTGCGCGGCAACCTGCGCTACAGCGAACTGACCGACGATTTCGGCTACGCCTACTTGAGCGACAGCCCTTCGCGCGTTGGCACGACCATCCCGCGCTATGTGTTCGGCACCGACAGCGACGCCGACCAGCTCAACGGCAACCTGATGCTGCAATACGATGCGCAGTTCGAGCACATCGACAGCAGCACCCTGGTGGGGGTGGAGTACCTCGACTCCTCGACCAAGCAGCGCTCGGTCTACAGCCTGGCCACCCCGATCGACATCGCCAACCCGGTGTTCACCGGCGTGCCGCGTGGCATCGAGCCCTACAGCCGCAAGAAGCAGGACGTGACCACCAAGGCCGTGTTCATGCAGCAGAACCTGTCGTTCTACGACCGCGTCATCGCCACCGCTGGCGTGCGCAACGACTCCATGGACTTGTCCAGCACCGAGTACGTGGGCGGGGCGGCCAAGCAGAGCGACGATTTGTCGGAGACCTCGTATCGCGCTGCGCTCACCTACATTGTCAATGACGAAGTGTCGACGTACGTGAGCATGGTGGAGTCGGTGTCCCCACCCCAGGTGGGCGTGACCCCGCAAACCGGCAAGCAGTACGAAGTGGGCGTCAAGTACTCGCCCATCGGCATGGACGCGATGTTCTCCGCTGCGGTGTACGACCTGACCCAGGAAAACGTCACTATTGCTGTAGTCCTACCCAGCGGCATCATCGAACAGCAAACCGTCGGTGAGTCTCACGCACGCGGCCTGGACCTGGAAGCCAAAGCTCAGGTGACGGCTGATATCAGCGTGATTGGCGCTTATTCGTACATGGACACCGACGTGAAGCGCGGGTCGCTGTATGACGGCTCTTCGCTCAAGGGCAACGCCTTCGCCACCGCGCCCAAGCATTCGGCTTCGCTGTGGACGTACTACGATATTCCGGCGACCGACGTGAGTGTCGGGCTGGGTGCCCGGTACGTGGGGGCTTACTACATGGATGCGGCCAACACCAAGAAGACCGATGGCACCACGTTGTTCGACGCGGCCTTCAAGTACAAGATTGCCAAGGGCACTGACCTTGCGGTGAACGTGAGCAACCTGTTCGATGAACAGCACGTGGTGGGCTCGGGGACGGCCGATTATTACAACCCTGGGCGTGAGGTGACGGCGCGGGTGAGTTATAGCTGGTAAGCGATTATTGGGGGGAGTTGCGGTGGCTTTGTGGCTGCAATGGATAGCCTGTGCGCGTTGGCCGTTATGGGCAGCGCGGTAGGCCTTGGGATCTGATACTGGGCTGCAATCCTAGGGCCGCTGCGCGGCCCATCGCGGCACGAGGCCGCTCCAACAGGGGGCGACACTGTGCGGGATGGCTTGCCTACTTCCCAGGCATCAACGTCTTGATCAATGCGCGCACCGTTCCCGGCAGGGCTTCCAGTTCCCGGACCAGGATGCTGCGTTCGCGCTCGGCCCAGGGTTCGTCCAGGGCGATGGTCACCAGGTTCATGGTGTGGCTGTGACGCGATGCGGACGACTCGGGAATGATGCCGATGCCCACACCGGCCTCGACCATGCGACAGATGGCCTCGAAGCCCGAAAGCTGGATACGCAGGGCCAGGGTTTCACCCATGCGCTCGACCTGGTCGCGCAGAAAGGTCAGCAGGGTGCTGCCGTCGTGCAGCCCGATGTGCTGGTAGGCCAAGGTCTGTTTCAACGTCACCTGGCGGCGGCTGGCCAGTTCGTGGCCGGCGGGCACGATCAGCACCAGCCGGTCGGTGCTGAAGTGCATCACCTGCAGGCCGCTGGCCTCCACAGGGCCGGCGATGATGCCCATGTCGGTGCTGCCATCGAGCACGCCTCGCACGATGTCGCGGGACAGGCGTTCCTGCAGGTCGACCGTGACCCCCGGCCGTTGCGCCAGAAAGCCTGCCAGTACCTCGGGCAGGAACTCGGTCACCGCCGTGGTGTTGGCAAAGATGCGGATATGCCCCGCCGAATCGCCGCCGAACTGGGTGAATTCCGCCTTCAGGTAATCGACCTGGCGCATCACCAGGCGTGCGTGGGTCAACAGCGTGTGCCCGGCCGGGGTCAGTTCGACGCCGCGGCTGTCGCGGTACAGCAGGCGGGTGTCGAGCTGCGCTTCGAGTGCCTTGATGCGCGCACTGGCGGCGGCCGGGGACAGGTGCGCGCGGCGGGCGCCCTGGGTCAGGCTGGGGGATTCGCCGATGTGGATGAACAGGCGCAAATCAGCCAGATCGAAGTGCATGGGCAAGTCCTGGAGTCGGGAAGGCGTTCGGTATTTATGAACGCCGGGTTATGGAAATGCAAATTCACAGAATGCGCGACAGGGTCGCATGATCGTCCCTGTCGCCTGCGCAGCGTCGATGACGCGCCCGCAAGTGGCCTGCCATAACAACAATTCCAGAGGCCCACCCATGCCCACTCCGCCCTTTGATTACAGCCCGTGGCTCGGCCGCACCGAGCAAGCCTGGGATGTGCTCAGCCGCAACCTGGTGCAGCGCATCGCGGCGACGTTCGGCGAGACCGCCCCGGCCCACGGCGAGGCATTGCCGCCGCTGTGGACCTGGTGCTTCTTTCAAGACCCTGTGCCCGAAGCGCAACTGGGCACCGACGGGCACCCGGCACGCGGGGGCTTTTTGCCGCCGGCCGATGGGCGCAACCGCATGTGGGCCGGTGGCCGGGTCGAGTTCATCGCCCCGCTGGTGGTCGGCGGCGAGGCGCAGCGTACCTCGACCATCCTGCACATCGAGGAGAAACACGGCCGCAGCGGCGCCTTGCTGTTCGTGACCGTGCGCCATGACTACACCCAGCACGACCAGCTGTGCATCCGTGAAGAGCAGGACATCGTCTACCGCGAGCCGACCCCGCCCAAGGCGAGCACGGGCGAGCCTTGTGAAACCGGCACCTGGGGCGAAACCGTCACGCCCACCGCGACCTTGCTGTTTCGCTATTCGGCGGTCACCTTCAACGGCCACCGCATCCATTACGACTACCCCTATGTCACCGCCACCGAAGGCTACCCGGACCTGGTGGTGCACGGCCCGCTGATCGCCACGCTCAACCTGCGGGCTTTTCTGCGCGCCAACCCCGGTGCCCGCCTGCGCCGCTACAGCTACCGCAGCCTGCGCCCGCTGACCCTGCCCACGCCCTTCGAACTCAGCGGCTGCCTCGACGGCCCAGGCCAGGCGCGCCTGTGGGCTGGCAATGCCGCCGGCGTGGCGCAAAGCGCCGACGTCACCTTCGACTGACCCCTTTTCAGCACCGTAGAGAAGCCTGCCATGCACAGCTACGACAGCGATGACCTCAACGCCATCCGCGAAGGCGTGCGCGCCTTGTGCGCCGAATTTCCGGCCGAATACTGGCGCACCCTGGACGAGCAGAAGGCCTTCCCCGAAGACTTCGTCAAGGCCATGACCGACGCCGGCTGGCTGTCGGCGATGATCCCCGAGGCCTATGGCGGTTCAGGGCTGGGCCTGGCCGAGGCGTCGGTGATACTCGAGGAAGTGAACCACTGCGGTGGCAACTCCGGCACCATCCACGGGCAGATGTACAACATGTTCACCTTGCTGCGCCACGGCAGCGAGGAGCAGAAAAGTCATTACCTGCCCAAGCTGGCCAGCGGCGAGCTGCGCCTGCAATCGATGGGCGTGACCGAGCCGACCACCGGCACCGACACTACGCAGCTCAAGACCACGGCCGTGCGCGAGGGCGACGATTACGTGATCAACGGGCAGAAAGTGTGGATCTCGCGCATCCAGCATTCGGACCTGATGATCCTGCTGGCACGTACCACGCCGCTGGCGCAGGTCACGCGCAAGTCTGAAGGCATGTCCATCTTCCTGGTGGACCTGCGCACGGCCATTGGCAACGGCCTGACCGTGCAGCCGATCGCCAACATGGTCAACCACGAAACCAACGAGCTGTTCTTCGACAACCTGCGCATTCCGGCCAGCAGCCTGATCGGCGAGGAGGGCAAGGGGTTTCGCTACATCCTCGACGGCTTGAACGCCGAGCGTACGCTGATCGCTGCCGAGTGCATCGGGGACGGGCGCTGGTTCGTCGAAAAGGCCAGCCAGTACGCCCGCGACCGCGTAGTGTTCGGCCGCCCGATCGGCCAGAACCAGGGTGTGCAATTTCCCATCGCCGAAGCCCACATCGAGCTGGAGGCGGCCGACCTGATGCGCTGGCGGGCCTGCGCCGAGTACGACAGCGGCGCCAACGCCGGTGCTGCCGCAAACATGGCCAAGTACCTGGCCGCCAAGGCCTCGTGGGAGGCGGCCAACGCCTGTCTGCAAACCCACGGCGGCTTCGGCTTTGCCAACGAGTACGACGTGGAGCGCAAATTCCGCGAGACCCGCCTGTACCAGGTGGCGCCGATTTCCACCAACCTGATCCTGTCGTACGTGGCCGAGCACCTGCTCGAGCTGCCGCGCAGCTTCTGAAGGAGGCCATGCCCATGCGTGATACCCAAGCACTGGCCACCTTCCTGGCCGACCTGCGCTACCAGGACATCCCGCCCGCCGTGCTGGCGCGTACCGAAGACCTGTTCCTCGACTGGCTCGGCTCGGCCCTGGCCAGCCAGGGCGCGCACCCGGTGCCGCTGTTCGAGCGTTACGCCGAGCGCATGGGGCCCCCTGCCGGTAAAGCCCGATTGATGAGCACCGGCCGTGGCACCTCGCCGTATTTCGCCGCGCTGGTCAATGGCGCAGCGTCCCACCTGGTGGAGCAGGACGATTTGCACAACAGCTCGGTGCTGCACCCGGCCACGGTGGTGTTCTCCGCTGCCCTGGCCGCCGCGCAGGACCTGGACAAGTCAGGGCCGGACCTGCTGCTGGCCGCCGTGGCCGGCTATGAGGCCGGCATTCGCATCGGCGAATTCATGGGCCGCTCGCACTACCGCATCTTCCACACCACCGCCACCGTCGGCACCCTGGCGGCCGCCGTGGCGGTGGGCAAGCTGATGGACTTCGACCAGGCCCAGTTCATCCATGTGCTGGGCAGTGCCGGCACGCAGGCAGCCGGGCTGTGGGAGTTCTTGCGCGATGCGGCCGATTCGAAACAGCTGCACACCGCCAAGGCCGCTGCCGACGGGCTGCTGGCGGCCTACCTGACCGCCGATGGCCTGAGCGGGGCGCGCAATATTCTGGAAGGCGACCAGGGCCTGGCTGCCGGCATGTCCAGCGACGCCGACCCGGCGCGCCTGTCGGACCGCCTGGGCAGCCGCTGGGCATTGGCCGAAACCTCGTTCAAGTTCCACGCCTCGTGCCGCCACACCCACCCGGCGGCCGATGCCTTGCTCGAACTGATGCAGCGCGAAGGGCTGCGCCACGGCGACATCGCCGACGTGATCGCCCACGTGCACCAAGGCGCTATCGATGTGCTGGGCCGGGTGAAAGTACCCACCAGCGTGCACCAGGCCAAGTTCTCCATGGGCACGGTGCTCGGCCTGATTGCCGTGCATGGCAGCGCGCAGTTGCTGACATTCCGGGACCTGGCCCTGAGCGACCCGGACGTGGCCGCGTTCCGCGACAAGGTGCGCATGCAGCTGGACCCGGAAGTGGATGCGGCCTACCCGGCGCGCTGGCTGGGCCGGGTGGAGGTGCGCTGCACGGACGGGCGCCACTTCACCGCCGCCATCGACGAACCCAAGGGCGACCCCGGCAACACCTTGTCCCGCGCGGAACTGGAGGACAAGTTCCAGCGCCTGCTGGCCTACGCCGGGCAGCGCAGTGCGGCCGACGGCCGTGCCTTGATTCAACGTGTCTGGCAGCTGCGCGATACCCGCTCGCTGGCCGACCTGCCATAACTTGCGCACAGGACCTTGCCATGAGTGCATCTGCCCCCCGCCCCCTGGACGGCATCACTGTCGTCAGCCTGGAACACGCCATTGCCGCGCCGTTCTGCACCCGCCAACTGGCCGACCTGGGCGCCCGCGTGATCAAGGTCGAACGCCCCGGCAGCGGTGATTTCGCCCGTGGCTACGACCAGCGCGTCGATGGCCTGGCGTCCCATTTCGTGTGGACCAACCGCTCGAAGGAAAGCCTGACCCTGGACCTGAAACAACCCCAGGCCGACGCCATTCTCGAAGCACTGTTGGCCAAGGCCGACGTGCTGGTACAGAACCTCGCACCCGGCGCCGCCGCGCGCATGGGCCTGGGATTCGACGCACTGCACGCGCGCTTTCCACGGCTGATCGTGTGCGATATTTCCGGCTACGGCGAAGGTGGCCCGTACGAGAAGAAGAAAGCCTACGACCTGCTGATTCAGAGCGAGGGCGGCTTCTTGTCGGTCACTGGCAGCCCAGGGGAGGAGGGGATGGCCAAGGCCGGGTGTTCGGTGGCCGACATCGCCGCTGGCATGTACGCCTACACCGGCGTGCTCTCGGCCCTGTTGCTGCGCGACCGCACGGGGGTGGGCAGTCGCATCGACGTGTCCATGCTCGAAAGCCTGGTGGAATGGATGGGCTACCCCATGTACTACGCCTACAACGGCGCACCGCCGCCACCGCGGGCCGGTGCCTCCCACTCGACCATCTACCCCTACGGCCCTTTCCCCACGGGCGACGGCGGCACGGTCATGCTGGGCCTGCAGAACGAGCGTGAATGGCAGGTGTTCTGCGAGAAGGTCTTGCTCGACCCGGCGTTGGCCACCGACGAGCGCTTCTGCGCCAACTACCGGCGCTCGGAGAACCGCGATGCGCTGCGCCAGATCATCGTCGAGGGCTTTGCCGCGCTGAGCCTGGAAGACGTGGTGTCACGCCTGGAAAGCGCGCAGATCGCCAACGCCCGGGTCAACGACATGCAAGGGGTGTGGCAGCACCCTCAGTTGCAGGCCCGTGACCGTTGGCGCGAGGTGGACAGCCCGGCGGGCAAGCTGCCGTCGCTGCTGCCGCCGGGGCGCAACGCGGCCTTCAGCCCGCGCATGGACCCGGTGCCTGCACTGGGCCAACACACTGCCGCGATCCTGGCCGAGCTGGGGTATGGCGACGATCAGCAGGCGCAATTGAACAGCGCAGGCGTGGTTTAGTAGAGGAGCAGAAGCATGCCATACCCCATCGTTCGCTCCGCCCTGTTCGTGCCCGGTAGCCGCCCGGAGCGCTTTGCCAAGGCCCTGGCTGCCGGCGCCGATGCCGTGATCGTGGACTTCGAAGACGCGGTCGAAGAGCCGCTCAAGGCCCAGGCCCGCGAGCACCTGGCGCGCTTTCTGGCCGAACACTTGGATGCCCGGGTGTGGGTGAGGGTCAATGCCCCCAGCCACGCAAACCACGCCGAGGACCTGCAGTTTTGCGCGCAGCATCTGGGCGTGACCACGGTGCTGCTGCCCAAGGTCGAGAGCGCCGCTCAAGTGGCGGTCGCCGCCCGCACGGGCAAGGCCGTGGTGCCGATCATCGAGTCCGCCAAGGGGCTGTTGGCCCTTGAGCGTATCGCGGGCGCCGAGGGTGTCGAACGCCTTTCGTTCGGCAGCCTGGACCTGGCGCTGGACCTTTGCCTTAACACCGACAGCCCGGCAGGCCAACGCTTCATCGACCAGGCCCGCATGGCCGTGCAGTTGCAATCCCGAGGGGCCGACCTGGCGCCACCGCTGGACGGCGTGTTTCCAGCGATCCGCGACCCGCAGGGGCAGCGCGAGGCTATGCGCCATGCCTACGACATGGGCTACGGCGGGGCGCTGTGCATTCACCCAAGCCAGGTGCCGGTGATTCATGAGGCCTTGCAACCCAGTGAGCACGAACTGGCCTGGGCGCACCGCGTGATCGAGGGCAGCGCAGCGGCGGGCGGGGCAGGGGCTTTCCAGCTGGATGGGCAGATGGTCGATGCGCCGGTGGTGTTGCGTGCGCAGCGCCTGTTGGCACTGGCCCCTACGGGCTAGGTTATGGCTGGGGTTATGACGTGATGGGTTGCGTTCACCTTTGCCGAACGCAGCCTTACACAAAAGCAGATTCCCCAAACACCTGCACTTGCGCCACCGTAACCTTGGCTACGCTTCCCTGCTGACCTTTCCAACAACAATAACAGGTGAAACCCATGTTGAAGCTGACCCAGGCGCTGTTCTGCGCCGCCGCCGTCTCCCTGACCTCGTTCGCCTACGCCGCGGACCCGGTCATCATCAAGTTCGCCCACGTGGTGGCCGACAGCACGCCCAAAGGCCAGGGCGCGCTCATGTTCCAGAAACTCGTGGAGGCCGATGACAAGCTCAAGGGCAAGGTCAAGGTCGAGGTCTACCCCAACTCGTCGCTGTTCGGCGACGGCAAGGAAATGGAAGCGCTGCTGCTGGGCGACGTGCAGATGCTGGCCCCCTCGCTGGCCAAGTTCGAGCATTACAACAAGCAGGTGCAAATCTTCGACCTGCCGTTTCTGTTCGACAACCTGGCGGCGGTCGACCGCTTCCAGCAAGGCCCCAAAGGCAAGGCACTGCTCACCTCCATGGAAGACAAGGGCATTCGCGGCCTGGCCTACTGGCACAACGGCCTGAAGCAACTGTCGGCCAACAAGAAGATCTTGCTGCCCAAGGACGCCCGCGGCCTGAAGTTCCGGGTGCAGGCCTCCAGCGTGCTGGAAGAGCAGTTCAAGGCCGTGCGCGCCAACCCGCGCAAGATGAGCTTTGCCGAGGTATACCAAGGCTTGCAGACCGGTACCGTCAACGGCACCGAGAACACCTGGTCGAACTACGAAAGCCAGAAGGTCAACGAAGTGCAGCCGTTCTTCACCGAGACCGACCATGGCCTGATCGACTACATGGTGATCACCAACGCCAAGTTCTGGAACGGCCTGCCTGAAGACGTGCGCACCGAACTGCAGGGCATCATGGACAAGGTCACCGTCGAGGTGAACAAGCAGGCCGAGGCGCTGAACCAGGCCTCGCGGCAGAAGATCATCGACGCCAAGACCAGCGAGGTCGATGCGCTCACCCCCGAGCAGCGTGATGAATGGCGCAAAGCCATGCGTCCGGTGTGGGACAAGTTCGAAGGCCAGATCGGCGCTGACCTGATCAAGGCCGCCCAGGACGCTAACACCGCTTCCTGATCCGTCCTGCTTGCAGCCGCCCCTGTGTCGGCGGCTCAGCCTCATTGTGCGCGGAGAATGCCCATGCAAACGTTACGGCGCGTCTGGGAGCGCTTCGAGGAAGGCATGATCGCCTTTCTCCTGGCGGCCATGACCCTCATCACCTTCATCTATGTGGCGCTGAACAACCTCTACACGATGTTCTACAGCTTGAGCGACCGCTGGACCTTTGCCAGCGAGCCGCTGCTGAACATCGGCGATCACCTGATGGGCTACGCCCAGGAAATGACCTGGAGCATCGCCCTGACCAAGGCGTTGTTCGGCTGGCTGATCTTCTTCGGCATCGCCTATGGCGTGCGCACCGCCGGGCACCTTGGGGTCGATGTGCTGGTCAGGCGCACCCGCAAACCGGTGCAGCGCGTGCTGGCCATGCTCGCCTGCGCCTGCTGCCTGGCCTATGCCGGGCTGTTTCTGGTCGCCAGCATCAAGTGGGTCAGCGCCGTGCTGGCTGCCGGCATCGGCGCCGAAGACCTGGACCGCTACGGCATCAAAATCGGCCACATCGCGATGATCGTGCCCTTTGGCTTCGCGCTGATCATCGTGCGCTACCTGGAAATCCTCTACCGCATCTACACCCACCGCCAGACCAACCTGGGCCTGGCCGACGAAGCGGCCGAGGCGAGCAAGCTGGCCAACCCCGGTGAGGAGTCGCCGCGATGACCGTTATCTGCCTGTTCCTGCTGCTGTTCATCTTCATGTTCCTGGGCGTGCCCATCGCCATTTCCCTGGGCCTGTCCGGGGCGGTGTCGATTCTGCTGTTCAGCCAGGATTCGCTCAGTTCGCTGGCGATCAAGCTGTTCGAGACCTCCGACAGCTACACCTTTTTGGCCATTCCGTTCTTCCTGCTGTCCGGCGCCTTCATGACAACTGGCGGCGTGGCGCAGCGGCTGATCGACTTCGCCAACGCCTGCGTGGGGCACATTCGCGGTGGCCTGGCCATTGCCGCCGTGCTGGCGTGCATGCTGTTCGCTGCGCTGTCCGGCTCCTCGCCGGCCACGGTGGCGGCGGTGGGCTCGATTGCCGTGGCCGGCATGGTGCGCTCGGGCTACCCGAAGGAATTTGGCGCCGGGATTATCTGCAACGCCGGTACCCTGGGCATCCTGATCCCGCCGTCGATCGTGATGGTGGTGTATTCGGCCGCAACCGAGACCTCCGTGGGCAAGCTGTTCATGGCCGGTGTGATTCCTGGGATTCTGCTGGGCGTGTTCCTGATGATCGCCATCTACATCGTGGCGCGGGTCAAGAAACTGCCTGCCCAGCCACGTGCTAGCTTTCGCGAGTGGCTGACCGCAGCACGCCGGGCCTTCTGGGGCCTGTTGCTGCTGGTGATCATTCTGGGCGGCATCTACAGCGGCATGTTCACCCCCACCGAAGCGGCAGCCGTGGCGGCGGTGTATTCGGCGTTCATCGCCCTGTTCGTGTACAAGGACATGACCTGGCGCGAGTGCCCCAAGGTGCTGCTGGAGTCTGGGCGGCTGACCATCATGCTGCTGTTCATCATCGCCAACGCCATGCTGTTTGCTCATGTGCTGACCACTGAGCAGATCCCGCAGCAGATCACCCAGTGGGTGCTCTCCGAAGGCCTGACGCCCCTCGGTTTCCTGATCATGGTGAACGTGGTGCTGCTGATTGCCGGCAGCTTCATGGAGCCGTCGGCGATCATCCTGATTCTGGCGCCGATCTTCTTCCCCATCGCCATGGAACTGGGCATCGACCCGATCCACCTGGGCATCGTGATGGTGGTGAACATGGAGATCGGACTGGTTCACCCGCCGGTGGGGCTGAACCTGTTCGTGACCAGTGCCGTGACAGGCCTGACACTGGGCCAGACCATACGCGCAGCGCTGCCGTGGCTGTCGATTCTGTTGCTGTTCCTGATTCTGGTCACCTACGTGCCGTACATCTCCCTGGCGCTGCCGGAGTTTCTCGGCATGCCCTGACCGGCGGCTCGATCAACCCGCCAGTGCACCGACGCCACCGCCTACCCGGCGGTGGTTTCACTTTCGGCCAGGGGGGCAGGGGTGTAGGTTGACCCTCCAAGGGTGCCACCAGCCCGCCAGCCCTCCACAAGCCCCGAGCGGACCCACCATGACAACAACAAGATCACTGCTTTGCCTTGCCATCGCCTGCGCCTGGCTCACCAGCCCCGCAGCCCACGCCGCCAACACCGCCGACAACCCGTGCAAGACCACCGCCGAGTGCGCCGAACAGGCCCGCAAGATCGGCGCCTTCGTGGAAAAGACCCCCGATGGCCAGCGCCACGGCGAAACCCAGTTCGACTACCTCAACCGCATCAACAAAGCCTCGCTGGTGATGCTCAAGGAAGCCGGCATCGTCACCGCCGAACAGGCCGCGACCATTGCAGGCGGCGTACGCCACGCCATCGACCAGGCCACCCAGCCAGACGGCAAGCGCCCCAGCGATGTGCTGCAACTGGAGCAGATCATCACCGACAAGGTCGGCCCCGAGGCCTCGCTGATTCACTCGGGCCGCAGCCGCCAGGACATGTACGCCACCTACCGCCTGGCCTCGCTGCGCAGCCACGTGCTGGCCTATGGCGACGCCCTGGACGCCACCCGCCAGCGCTTGCTCACGCTGGCCGCCCAGCACGTCGACACCCTGGTGCCGGCCTACACCAACGGCGTGCAAGCCATGCCCATCAGCTACGCCCATTATCTGCTGGCCTACGAGGCCTCGTTCGAGCGCGACGCCCAGCGCCTGCACGAGCTGTACGCCCGCCTGAATCTCAGCCCCATGGGCACCGCCGTGCTGGCCAACTCCGGCTACCCCATCAACCGCGAGCGCCTGGCCCAGCTGCTGGGCTTCGACGGCGTGCGCGAGAACTCGCTGGACGCCAGCCAGGTCTCGACCTACGACATCCCGCTGGAGGCTGCCGGCCTGGTCTCGTCCTCGGCCATCCGCATTGGCGCCTTCATCGGCGATATCCACACCCAGTACCACCAGACCCGCCCCTGGCTGCTGCTCGACGAAGGCGCCACCTACACCAGCAGCGCCATGCCGCAAAAGCGCAACCCCGGCCTCTTGATGCGCACCCGCGAAGCCGCCTCCGACGTGGTCGGCCTGGCCAATGCCACCACCTTGCGCGCCCACAACGTCACCACCGGCATGACCGACTACAAGGCCGCCTTCGACGACCTGGGCCTGTTCCGCTCCACCGGCGACATGTTCAAGCGCCTGGACCAGGTGCTCGACGCCCTGAAGATCAACGCCGCACGCGCCGAAGAAGAACTGGACGCCGACTGGACCACTTCCATGGAACTGGCCGACACCCTGGAGCGCAAGCACCACGTACCTTTCCGCATCGGCCACAGCTTCGCCTCGCTGATCGTCGAAAAAGCCCGCGCCGACGGCACCTTGCCCAAGGACTTCGCCTACGCCGATGCGCAGGCGTTGTTCACCCAGGCGGCGGACAAATACAAATGGAAGGACAATACCTTGCCCCTGAGCGAAGCAGATTTCCGCGCCAGCCTATCCCCCCGCGCGATGGTGCAAAGCCGCAAGGGCACCGGTGGGCCACAGCCTGAAGAAGTGCGGCGCATGTTGGCTGAGGCGCAGGCGCGGTTGAAGGAGGATCAAGCGTGGATGCAGCAGCGGCGGCAGAAGCTGGTGGATGCGGATGTGGGGTTGGATAAGGCGTTTGATGGGTTGATGGGGCGGTGATCTGGCAGGGGCGCGCTTGCCGACAATTCGGTGATTTGGCGGGAGCACGCGATCCGTGTGGGAGCGGCCTCGTGCCGCGATGGGCCGCATAGCGGCCCCGGCGATTTGAGGTGCTGGCTTAAATCCTGGGGCTGCTGCGCAGCCCATCGCGGCACAAGGCCGCTTCCCACAGTGGGTCGGGTGACCTTGAAAAGATCGCACCCGACCCCCGAAACATTTTGAACCAAAAATCTCACCCCGCTCTCCATCCGTAAACGAAGCGGCTAAAAAAAACCGCGGCGAACCCCGGCACCCCCTTGCATGCACCCCGGGCCTTTTACTGCTGGTAGCGGAGCCTCAAATGATTCAAATCCCCTTGCTGATCGGTTTCATCGTCATGGCCCTGGCATCACTGGCCATCTACATCAAAGGCGCACACTACGGCCCGCTGCTCGGCCACACCCTCATCCACGCCGCCGTCCCCTTCATCGCCGCCACCGCCTACCTGTGCATGTACCTGGGCGTCGGCAACCTGATCAAAGTCGACGGCAGCGTCACCTACCTGGCCCGCTACGTAGACTGGGCCTTCACCACCCCACTGCTATTGGCAGGCGTCGTCAGCTCCGCCTACTACGGCACCCGAGACCTGTACGGCAAAAGCGGCTACATCACCGCCATCGTCACCCTCGACGTCATCATGATCGTCACCGGCCTGATCGCCTCCCTGGCCCCTTATGGCGTGATCAAGTGGGTGTTCTTCGCCTGGTCCTGCGCCGCCTTCGCCGGCGTGCTGTACCTGCTGTGGAAACCCGTCGCCAGCATCGCCAGCCAACAACCCGGCGTCAGCCCTGCCTACCGCCGCAATGTAGGCTTTCTCACCGTGCTGTGGCTGATCTACCCCGTGGTCTTCGCCGTCGGCCCCGAAGGCTTCTGGGCCGTGAGCGATGCCACCACCGTATGGGTATTCCTGGTGCTCGACGTGCTGGCCAAGGTCGTCTACGCCTTTACCTCCGAACGTAACCTGCGCGCCGTGCCGGTAGGCCGAGGCTACTGAGCATGACCTGCACAGGGCGCAGCTGGCGCGCCCTTGTGGGGCTGGCGATAGCAGCCAGCCTTGCAGGCGGGCTGGCACCGCTGGCTTACGTGCTGCTGGTCGGGCTCGGGCTTGGCCTGCTGCATGGGGCCAGCGACCTGTACCTGATCGAGCACGGGCAGCGCACGCGCTTTGTGCTCAGTTACCTGGGCGTGGCCGTGGTGTGCGCCCTGGTCTGGCAAGTGGCGGGAGCGCTGGCGCTTACCGCCTTTTTATTGCTGTCGGTTTGGCACTTCGCCCATGAGGACGAGGTGTTTCAGCGGCGGCATGAGCAGATTGCGCTGGGGCTGTTCATCCTGGGCGGGCCTGCAGTGTTGCACCCTGATGCGGTAGCCGAGTTGCTCAACCTGGCGATGGCGGCCGGTGCCTCTTCTGCCTTGGGCGAATGGCTGGCGATGACGCTGGCGTGTGCCGGGCTGATTGCTTTCGGTGTGCTGCTGATGAGTGCCTGGCAACGGCGTGACCTGCGGCTGGCCGTGACCTTGCTGTTGGTGGTGGTGACACCGCCGCTGATTGGGTTTGCGCTCGGGTTCTACCTGCTGCATGCCGAACCCCAGACCCGTGTGCGCGAGCGAATGGTAGGTGCCTTGTCGATAGGCGACTACCTGCATCGCACCTGGCCAGTGCTCGCTGGGGCAGGGGTATTTGCCCTGGTGGGTGGAGCTGTGTTCTGGCAGCAGGAACAGACCGGCATTCGGGCCCTGTTCGTGGTGCTGGCAGCGTTTGCACTGCCGCATATGGTGGTGTTGCCGCGTTTTCTCTCGGGGCGCGCAGTGCCTCAGGTGTCGGGCCCGGTTTGACATCCCCGGCGCGTAGGTGCGCCGGGGGCAGCCCCCCTAAGGCGCTCCGGTGTTCAATCAACAATGAAACGAAGGGTGCCGGATCAATTCGGCTTGGCCTCTGTCGCGGCATCGTCGCTTAATACAGGGGCGGCGACATGCACCTTGGCCTCGGACAACGCAATACAGCGATGGACGTAGCTATCGATCTTTTTCAATCCGACATCTCGGTAGCTCGCGGGACAGATCAATAACGTATCGCCGAAGCGGAACAGACGGAACCCTCTAACACTGTACAAACCATTGGGCCCCTCATAGCTTTCCAGTTGCCACGTGGCGCTACTGAATACCTCTTTCGGGTAGTCCTTTTCGCTCAACACATAGCTAAGCTCGGTATTGTCTCTGATCTTGATCAGATTGGCGGCGGAGTAAACCCACAAGTCCACGAAGGCCGGCAACAGCATTGCATTGACGAAAACGCACCCAAGTAATGTCAATGCGGCTCGACCGATGCGGCCCATCGCATCGCCCTCTGCCCGGTAAAAGACGATGACCGGCGCCAGGTACAGCGTCATGATCAGCAAGCAGAGCACGATAGCCCAAATGGCTTCCTCATCGCTCTCTCCGCCTCGCCAGGTCATGATAGCTAGCTGGGCGGGCATGACGCCGCTCATCGAAGTGAATGCCAGCAGTACACCGAGCCAGCCAACGACGGCTGTGTAAAAGATTTTGCGATGAGCAGGTTTGCGGGGGCCAGGTGGCAGTTCCAGTACTTTCTCGTGCAGGGGCGAATTGCGGCGAAGCACAATCAGCAGCGCACAAATGGCAGCGGCTACGACGATAGGGAAGAAGTAGGCTGGGGCCATGGTGAAACCAAAGATTGCCCCCAGCAGGTTGAGCGATAGCAGTAAATAGCCCCCGACTACGATCAGGCCAAGGCGTAAGGCGAGCTTCTTTTCCAGCTCTCTGTCAACGTTGCATACAGACATGCTCATCGTGAAGACCCAAGAGGGCACCGATACGACGATTAGCAGTGAGGCAAATACCAGCAGGCTGAAGAATAACCAGGCAACCAAGTTTGAGGGGTTACCTAACGAGCTCAAAATCAACTCCGGGTGATGGATTACCCAGAGGTACTTGGTGAGGAGCAAGATTGAGATAAGCGTTGAAACTACTGGCAGCCACCATTTGATATCGGCAAGCAGTTTGAATACTGCTTGCCGGGTGGAGTTGGGGGTAGAGGGTTCGGGCGGTGGGTTGGAGGACTGGTTTTGCTGGACGGTTGTGGACGTAGATTCGGCTGTCATGGGTATGTGTTTCTTCCTTGAGTACAGTTTTGTGCTTAGGGAATGCAAAGACACGTTTAGGTGCTTTACACGTAGCCGCCCTTGATATTCCGCATGTTGGGTAGGCATTAGCGTTTCAGGGCAAGCATGGCGATAGGCAACGACACGCGAGGCTAAGGGTAGGGGCAAGGCACCGCAATAGGTACGGCGGATTTCGTGGGTCTTTGAGAAGCGGACTACGAGGAAAGAAAATAATCTGAAAGATGCAGCTTGCTTTTGAGGTGGGGGCTGTAGGAACGCTAAACTTTCAGTGCTGAGACTACTGGTATGTTGATGCATCGCAATATCTGCGACGTAGCAGAAGGGCGCCCGCGGTGTCTGGATAGTTGTCGCTTCGCCAGAGTAGAAGGCGATAAGAAACGATAACGGCTTGGGCTTGGGTCGTTGGACTTCACGGCTCTTTTATGAGCTCCCGCAAGCTTCACCCACGAGCCATGTCCCGGCGCCATGAGCAGCCTCACTCCGCCGGGGATCTGTAGGCTTAGCGCATCATGCCTAGTTCAGCGTCGTCCAGCAGGGCTTTGCCGAGTGCGCAGAGGTAGTGGGCGGCCCAGATCAGTTTGGGTTTGTCTTCCATCAAGCCTTCGAGCGTGAGGTCGCGGGCGTAACCCATCAATTCCGAAGCCTGTTCGCGTGCGTGTTGGCAGGGGATGCCGGGTTCGATGCGGAACAGTGCGTGGGTGTGGTTTTCGCCTTGGTAGAAGACGGTTTGGCCTGGGGTGCAGGGGATGTCTGGGGTGGACATGGGTGTGGCTCCCTGAAGTTTTTTGGGCTGGCTGTGTGGCGGGGCGGCTGGGTTGCTGCCGAGTTGCTTGAACCAGGGGCTTGAGGGTTAGTGCGTGGGGTGTCGCGAGGGAGGGTGGTGGATTTGCAGGAGGGCGGATTCCAGCAGGCGGCGCAGGGATTCCAGCTCGTGCATGGAGGCCATGATCAGTGGGGCTGCCGGAGAGCGGGGCTGCATGAGGAGGGCTTGTTGGGCCACGGCTTCGGCGCAGAGGGCGTAGTCGGCGGCTAGGGTTAGGGTGTCTTCCAAGGTGGCGGGTGTGGGTGGTGGGTCGGGGACGATTTTTAACATGAGTTGCTTCCGTTGCTGGGCCGACATCCGCCGCTGTCAAACGGTGGGTGGCAGCTGTACGTGGGTTGACAGACCGGCGGAAACAACAAGATCCGGCGCACGCAAGCGTGCCCGCACGTACAGCCGCCATAACGGGCGACCGCTTAGTTGTTTACCGCTGCGACCTGTCAAAGTCGTGTCGTTGGGTTGGCAACGACGGGGTGAGACTAGGACGCTGGGACGGCTGGCGCAACGGGAAACAGGGGAGGGGAGTATCTTTGGGAAATGGACTACAGGGAAGGGGGGGATTCTGAGATTTTGGGTCGGGAGAGCTACTCGTGAACGTGGTTTCAGAGATGTCCGGCCGTTGGCGGTGCTTCACGGAACACGACATCGGGGCTCGTTTCAAGCGATATTGACCTAGCGGTTTCCAGATCCCAGGCACCAACATGCGCACAAAAGTGATCTGAAACTTCGGTGTGCCGGGGTCATCTGAATTAAGTCAGTAACATATTGATTAATAGTGGGAGTATCGGTTTGTAATTTCGGCTGGAATACCGATTGGAATACTGCGAGAAGTATTCCTGGTTTGCCGATGACCGGCTCGGGCGACCCAGGTCCAAGCGCGGTCACTGAGCTAAACAACCACGGGATAACATGCATCACCCCACAATGTATCCGGGTTATCCAACATCAGCAGAATGATGACCGGAACCAGCTTGCCGAGCAGGTTGGCACAGTCGCGCAGTTGATCTCGATTGACGCTGCTGTTCCAAGTGGCACCGCCATGCATGATCTGGTTGCGCAGGGTGTAGATCCGGTTGAACAGCACCCCTAGCACGGCCGCGGTGTTGCGATTGGCCAGTGCTTGCTGCGCGGTTTTACGACCGTTGGCAAAATCAGTCTGCTCGGCTCGGCTCGGTTCAGCCAGCTCAGTGCTCGATGAACACGCAAGGTGAGGTTGGGGTGATGGCCCTCACGTTCTTGGCGGTGTCGGGTCTTGAGTGCTTGATGGTCGATGAGGTGATGATCCTTGAGGGGGCGCGCGGTCCGTAAAGAGCTGATGTGTGTCTGAAAACTTTACAGTTAAATGAGCGACTCGCCGCTGGCGCTGGAAACTATCTGGCCAGGGCACTCGAACCTACTCCAATTGTTGACCTGTATGAACAGACAACGTGGACGCAGCCTGTCATTTTGCTTAGGGTATGGCCATTCGACACTACCTGTAAGGCGGCTGGCATGAAGCGTGATGAGTTCCTGGCACAACCCGAAGTCGAGGCTTTCATTGAATGGCTGGCAGTCAACTTGCCGGTACTCACCTTCAAGCTGCGATTCAAGTCCAGCAAGTTTGTGCCCGGCGGTTTGACGGTCGATGTACAAGGGATTGAGCAGGTCCTTGAGCATTACCGCTGGAAGGCAAGCTGGCGCGACAGCCACCAGAGCGCGGTCGACTCTGAAACCTGGATGCAGACCCAGGGCTCGCTTAGGCAATTGCGTGAGTGGCTGTCGGCTGGTGTCCGCGCCGGTGATGAGCAACAAGCGCTTCAGGCCTGTTTGCAGATTCTGCGCTGGGGCGGCGTGCGGGGCGCCATTCCATTCTTGCATCGGCTGGCGGCCAGCGGCGAGTTGTCGAGCTACCTGAAGAAGATGGCTGGGCTCATGGCGCTCGATGCCGACAATGACCTGGATGACCTCAGCAGTGTCGAGCGTTTCGATTCGGGCCTGACCAAGATTCACGCCTTGCTCGACTTGTCCGGTTCGCCGATCTATGACAGCCGTGTGGGCGCCGCGATTGCCATGTTGTATGCGCTGTTCCGCCAGCAGTGGGCAGGGCGTGGCAAACCTCTGCTGAGGTTTCCGTCCGGCGGCGCGCGTGGCGATCAAATCCGCAACCCCGGGGCGTTTGCCAATTGTTTGGCAGCGCCGCAGTTCTCGGCGATAGAATACGCTGAGTGGGCGCGCTGGCAGGTCCGCTTGGGCTGGATTGTCCGCGCGTTGCTCGGGCGCACAGGCTGGTTTGCCGACCAAGGGGCAATGCCCGCGCGATGCCATGCATTCGAGGCGAGCCTTTTCATGCTCGGCTATGACCTTCGCTGCTTTGGCCTGACACCAGTACCTGAGGCCCAAGCTGTTGGCGAGCAGTGCGAAGTATCGCTGCGCGAGTCTGGCAATAGCGGCTGGGTGCCCACGGGTCATCCTTTTGGCCAGGTGCTCAGTGACTACTTGGCCTTCCGTCACAGCGGTGCGCCAGACAATAAAGACGCGTTCGTTGACTGGCTGGTGGCTGAGCCGCGCAATGGGAAAACGCTCTCACGCGCTACTGCACAGGGCTATTGCTTCCCGTTTTCCATTGACGAGTTTGACTTGTTCGGCCGCTCGCTTGCTGCCCTTGAACGCATAGTTGAAGGTGGTGAGGACGGACTGCGGGCAGCCTTGTCTGGTGAAACGCTCGAGCCGTTCACGGTGGGGGACGAGCGCGTCAGTGTCTGCCTGGTTGATGTATTTATCACTGGCAATGCCTATGCCCGCGCAGAGAGCGACAAGGAACGTGTCGACTACGTCGTAAACGCTGGCTATGCCGGTACCGATAACTCCGCGAGAACACTCATGGCCGTAGGGCGCAGCGTAGGCAAGCACTTCGGCCTGCTCGATGTGCAGCACTTGCCAACGCCCTTGTTCGAGCAGTTCTACCAAGGTTGCTCGCTCGACGCCTGAGCCACGCCGGAGGCAATACAACCATGCAAACTCGAAATGGGACTCGGCTGTATTCCGCCTCGGACATCTGCGGCTTCCTGGAATGCCAGCATCTGACAGCGCTGGACCTGCAACACCTGGTCGCGCCGATGGAGAAAGCCCCGGCAAGCGAGCAGAACCGCTTGATCCAGGACAAAGGGCTGGCCCACGAAGCAGCATTTCTTGAACGGCTCAAGAGCAACCATGCCCACGTAGTCGACATCGCTGAGGGTAATCCGAGCTTCCCTCGGCGGGTGGAGCTGACCATCGAAGCCATGCAGGCTGGTGCGGACATCATCTTTCAGGCCTCGCTTCAGGAAGGCGCCTTTATCGGGCATGCCGACTTCCTGCGCAAAGTGCCTCGGCCGTCGGCGTTGGGTGGCCACAGCTATGAAGTGATCGACACCAAGTTGGCCAAGAATACAAAGGCCAAGTTTCTGGTGCAGGTTGCGCTTTATTCGCGGATGCTGATAGCGATTCAGGGCGTACAGCCACAGTTCATGTACATCGTGCTGGGTGATGTTGCGCGTACCGAACAGGCCTACCGGGTTGCTGACTACGCGGATTACCTAGAGCAGGTGCTGCAGCGTTTCACTGCGTTCGTGAACATTGACGGACCTCGGGTCACCTACCCGGACCCGTGTGGGCATTGTGGTTTTTGTGGGTGGCGTGATCGTTGCACTGAACAACGTCTACAGGATGACCATCTGTCGGCAGTCGCTGGTATCAGCCGCTCGCAAATCAAGAAATTACAGGTTGGCGGTGTGACCACCTTGCAACAGTTGGCGGCCAGTGGCGATGACTTGCGTATACCCAAGCTGCAAGTGGAGTCACTGAACAAGTTACGCCATCAGGCGCGCCTGCAGTTTCAGGGGCGCTCCAGCGATACCCCGTTGTACGAGCTGTTGCCGGTCATGGGGCAGCGGCGTGGCTTTGGCCGTATGCCTTCTGCAGTCGAGGGTGATCTGTTCTTCGATATGGAAGGTAATCCTCTGGAGGAGGGTGGCCTGGAGTACCTCTTCGGCCTGTATATAGACGAAGGCGGTGAACAAACCTTCAAAGCTTTTTGGGCGCACAGCCGGGACGAAGAAAAGATCGCGTTCGAGCAGTTCATCGACTGGGTCATCGCGCACCTTGAGCGTTACCCGAATGCGCATGTCTACCACTATGCCAGCTATGAAGAAACGGCCATCAAGCGCCTGATGAGCCAGCACGGTACGCGAGAGGCGCAAGTGGACTGGCTGCTGCGCAATGGCAAATTGATTGATCTTTACAAGGTGGTGCGTGAAGCGATCCGGGTGTCGGAACCCAGCTACTCGATCAAGAACATCGAACACTTCTATATGGCAAAGCGCGACGGTGATGTTACCAATGCCGGTGCGAGTATCGTGTTCTATGAGCGCTGGAAAGAGACTGGTGAGCCAGCATTGCTTGAGCAGATCGAGCGGTACAACGAAGACGATGTGCTCTCTACGTATCTGTTACGCAACTGGCTTGCAAGCATAAGTCCGTTGGGCGTCGAGGCTCTTGTCGTACCGCATGCTGAGGGCGAGAAAGCCGTAGCAGAGCAGAAGGAGATCGAAGTCCTGCTGGCAAATTATCGTGATCGACTGCTTGCTGGCTTGCCGTCCGAGGAATGCGCACTGAGCGACGAGGACCAGGTCAGGGTACTGACCTTCCAACTGCTCGACTTCTACCGTAGGGCAGAAAAGCCGGTGTGGTGGCAGCTGTTCAGCCGCCAGGACATGACGACCGAGGAGTTGCTGGAGGATATCGAGAGCCTCGCCGGTTTGCAGCGTACAAAAACACCGCCGGAACCGATCAATAAATCGTTCCTGTTCGAATACAGTTTCGAGCCGCAGGAAAGCAAAATGCGTTCGGGATCCAAAGGTGTCATCCCAGAATCGTTGGCCAGTGTGCAACTGGTCAGTCTGGACCATGACGCGTGCCTGGCGACATTCAAGGCCACCGCAAAAAAGGCGCCACCGGAAGTCTTTGACATGATTCCCGGTAGGCCAATACCGTCCACGCCGCTGCGCAAGGCACTGTTTCGTTATGCCGATAGCGTCTTGGCTGGTGAGCAACGCTTCCAGGCGGTGGCGGATTTCCTCCATCGACGCGCACCACGGGTTAAAGGCATCGAGCCGGGTGCGCCTTTGCTTGATCCGGACCTGGCAACGACCGATGCCATCAAGCAGGTGGTACGCAACCTCGAGGACAGTGTGCTGTTCATTCAGGGGCCGCCAGGTGCCGGCAAGACCTACACCGGCTCGCATGTGATCGTTGACCTGCTCAAAGCCGGCAAGCGCATCGGGGTAACCTCCAATTCGCACTCCGCCATCAACAACCTCTTGGCTGCTGTCGAGGCGCGTGCACAAGTGGAGGGTGTTAGATTCAAGGGGCTGAAAAAGTCATCGGAAGGCGAGGGCACGGAATTCATCGGCCGTTGCATCCGCTCCATTGAGGACAAAACGGAATTTCTCGACAACTGGGGGCCGGATATCAACCTGACCGCCGGTACTGCCTGGCTGTTCGCCGATGCGAGCTTCACCGAGCAGTTGGATTACCTGTTCATCGATGAAGCAGGCCAGGTGAGTGTGGCGAGCCTGGTCACCATGGGCATGGCGGCCCGTAACATCGTCTTGATGGGTGACCAGATGCAATTGTCGCAACCTGTGCAGGGCGTGCACCCGGGCCGCTCCGGTGACTCCATCCTCGACTATCTGCTGGCCGGCACGCCTGCCATCGCACCTGACCTAGGGGTGTTCCTGGCACAGACCTGGCGGATGCATCCGCAGGTTTGCTCTTTCATCTCCCAGGCGGTGTACGAAGGTCAGCTTTCATCGGCGCCAGGGACCGAGCGGCAGTTGTTGCTGCTCGATGGGGAGCGACCGGAAGTACCGGCCAGCGGGCTGATGTTCTGCCCTGTCGAACATGACGGCAACAGCCAGAGCTCCGATGAAGAAGCCGCCTGCGTCAAAGCGCTGTACATGTATTTCCTACGCCAGGGCTATGTGGATAAAACCGGCGTGGAGCATGCGCTGTGCCTTGAAAATATCCTGGTCGTGGCGCCTTACAATCTGCAGGTACAACTGTTGAAGCAAGTGCTCCCGGCGGGCGCGCGCGTCGGCACTGTGGATAAGTTTCAGGGGCAAGAGGCGGAAATTGTCATCGTATCGATGGCGACGTCGAATGAAGACTACCTGCCAAGGGACATTGGCTTCCTGTACTCGAAAAACCGTTTGAATGTGGCGGTCAGCCGAGCCAAGACGCTGGCGTGCATCGTTGCCAGCCCGGACCTGACGGCCATTCGCTGCCAGACGCCGCAAGACATGAACCTGGTCAACGGCTTGTGCATGGCGACCCGTCATGGGCGACAGGAAAACCGGTCGTCCCGGTGTGAATAGTGGCCTTGGCCTTTCTGTGTATCCGGGAAAACGTGTCATGAACTATCCGCCCGCTTTCCTTGCTGTGATGGAAAAGACGCTCAGGACTACGCGCTTCGGCATCGACGACCTGCTGGCGCTGGAAATAGGCACCTGGCATGCCGCCGTGCTTTTTGACGATGCCGAGCACCTGATGGCGTTTGCTCCCGCGGCGATGAACGACCGTGACCGCGCCGAAAACACGCCACTGGATATGGCCTACCGGCTTAACCGAACGGCATGGATCGACACGCTGGAGGCGCTCGGGGCTGAGGGGGAAAAAGAACTTCTGGATTGGAAAGGCCTCGGTAGCTTTCTGACCCCTGTCAACCATGATCGTTTGCCCAGCAAACGCGGCATCATCAAGGCACTCGCCAATCGATACCGGCAGGGCCGCAGTCTGAATGACCGTGATGCGGCAGGTAATACTCCACTCCATTGGCTGGCCGCGCAGGGCCAAAGCAAGGCTGCGAACTATTTCGCCAACCACTACCGGACGTTCTGCCTGGACCTGAGCGCGAGGAACAACGTGGGCCACACCGCCCGAGACGTTGCCAAGCTGGCGGGCCATCACGACATAGCGGCGCAGCTGTTAATCCGGGAAATCGACAACTACCTGGGCGCGGCGTATATCTGGCAGCAGATGTGTGCCGACCGCAGTAGTTACAGCCGTAGCTGAACCTCTGTGAGCGGGCCATCGACCATGGGAATCGAGCCCCTCGTCTGAGAGACTCGCGATTTCAATCATGCAACAACCACGGCTTTAGCTCTTTGAGGTTGCTCACGACAATCTGCTGGGCCTCGGGGCTCATGGCCAGGCTGCGCCGGTCAATCTGATAGCGCTGCAGCACATACTTCACCAGCGCCCTGCGACTGGGCACAATCAACTGCCCCTGGGTCATACCGAAGTCCGTCTCGATGATTGCCTTCTGCGCCTCGTTCAAGCGTCCGTCGGGCTCGATGATGACCGGAATCTCGGTGTTCCAGTCTTCATCCAGCTCGCGCGTGTTCGGTGAGGCGTCGAGCAAATCCGGCTGCCCGCGCAAGCGGCTCAGCACGAAGTCGCGGTATTGGCCATTCTTTTCGCAGTAAGCCCGCACATGCCAGCGCATGCCGGTGTAGACCAGCGTGTGAGGGGCGATCAGGCGAACCTCGACGTTGGGGGTGTTGAACGACACGTACTCGGTTTCCAGGCGCAGGCCCTCACGGCAGGCCTTGAGCAAAGGGCGCAGGACCTCCGGGCGAATCGGTCGATCCGGCACCTCCAGCACCTTGGTGTGCGCATAGGCCAGTGCGAGGCCGTCGATGTGCGGGGCCCGCTCATTGTTCTGGTAGAGCAGATGAAGATAGGCGCTGGCGCTGTCGTCGATGAACAGCGGCTTGAACTGCTTGCTCGGTACATACCCCTTGAGCTGCTTGTCATATGTCAAGTTTTTGGGCGCATGCTCGGTGATGTAGGTGTTGATGTCCTTGGACGCCTGCTGACGGCTGATGCCAAAGCTCTGCATCAAGTGCCCCGTGGTCAGCCGGCCTTCCCACCAGGCAACGGTCTCAATCAAACGATAGCGAAGTGCCAGGTCCCAGCGTACCTGCTCGACGGATTGCTTGCGTTTCATACCCTCTCCTTGTGCGCGATTACTTTACCTGTATAAGTCTACATTCTAGACGTGTAGTTTTGCATTACATATCTTCGATTTGTCTTCGGAATACATCGGGGGCAGAAAAGGATATGAGCATGACTATGCCGGAAGTGGTTGCGACAGGGGCCTTGGTGGCGATGGGGATCATCCTGCTGGTGCTGATTCAGCAGGCTTTGAAGCTCGGTGAGCTTGGGAAAAAGGTCGAGCACTGTCAGAGGGACCTGCGCTGGCTACAGATTTGGGAAATGGAAAACCGCGAGCTGCGGTCGGCGTTGCGCGCAGAGCGGGAGCATGTTGCGCAGTTGCAGCGCAAGCTGGTGATTTTGCAGGACCTAGCTTCTGGTGAAGGGTGTTAAGGGACGATATGAACAGAATTGAACGGATCAGCGGCTGCCTGCTGGGGGGAGCCGTCGGAGATGCGCTGGGCTCTCCCGTGGAGTTGCTTGAGTGGCCTGTGATCGAGGCCAAGTTCGGTGCGCAGGGCATCAGTGATTTTGCCCAGGCTTACGGCATCACCGGTGCCATCAGCGACGCTACGCAGATGATGCTGTTTACCGCTGAAGGCTTGCTGCGGGCTTTTGTGCTTGGCAGTTCGCGGCAGCCATGCCATGTGCCCAGCGTAATTCACCACGCGTTGCTACGCTGGCTGACGACCCAGGATCATCCCTCGGTGATACCGGTCGTAACGGATGGCTGGCTGATCGAGCATATGGCGCTCTGGTCGCGTCGTGCCCCGGACACCACCAGCCTGAATGCCCTCAAGGCCAGCGGCCGGTTGGGTGCGGTCGCCAAAAACTACAGCAAAGGCTGCGGTGCTTTGGTGCGCGTTGCACCATGCGCATTCTTCGCCAACGCATTCGACTACGCAGCGCAGTCCGGGCGCCTGACGCACGGGCACCCGACGGCCTACTTGGCGGCAGGGCTGTTCGCCGATCTGCTTCAGCGTGTTGTAGATCGGCAAGCCAGCTTGGAGCACGCTGTGACGCAAACTTTGGCCCGGTACGGGAAAATCCCTGGGATGAAAGATATCTGTGGCCTTGTCGAGCGTGTGCTGTTCTTCTTTTACGAGGGCTATGCACCGACCCCGCATCGCATTGGTAATTTTGTCGATGGCTGGGCTGCCGAGCAGGTGCTGGCGATTGGGCTGTGGTGCGCGCTGACGGCGCCCTCGTTCGAAGAAGGGGTGATCATGGCGGTGAATCACAGTGGTGACAGCGCCAGCACGGGGCTTGTAGTCGGGCACTTGCTGGGGGCGCTGCATGGTGCTGGCGGCATTCCGGCCCGCTGGCTCGAACGCCTGGAACTGCGCCAGGTGATTGCGCAGGTTGCCGAAGACATTGAGCGCGTTCCGCTTGACTACTGTGGGATTGGCGGCGCGTTCGATCAGCAGATCGAGCTGGCTTATCCCGGTAGTTGAATGTGGTTGGTGCAACGAGTTTGTACAGGGACCAAGGAGCTTAAACATGCCCATCAAACCCAGGCCCTTCACTGTTGAATGTGAAGGTTGCGGTTGGACGAAAACAGTGGCGCCGCGAAGTGATGCGTTGGCGCCGGGGGAGGGGGGCGACCATTGCCCGAAGTGTAGGGGCAAGGAATTGAAGGTGCGCGCTGCTGGGTGGTTGGCCGGAACGGTGGCGGAGTTGCTGACGCGGCGGCGGTTTTAGAGCATCGGCGGGCAAATCAATCAATAAGGAGAATGCAGCCATGAAGAATATCTTTGCCGTTGTTGGGTTTATCGTGATCGTTACCAAGGGGTACGAGTTGTATCGCGAATATAGTGAGATGAAGCGTGAGAAGGCGGCGCGGGAGGCGGGGGGAGGGGCGGTTTGACGCGTGCCGAGTGTGGCATCGACGACTCGTTCGAGGGTATCGGGAAGCTTGTGGTTGTTTGTACCTGTGTACCGGCACTCCATAGGGAGACGGGTTAAGATTGCGGCAATTTGCCAGTACTGGCATGGGAGATGAATACGCGCCCCACGGAACATGGCAAGCAATCAGAAACCAAGGAGGAATAAATGCGAACGCAGGTCATCGTTGAGGATCATGTTCTGCCACAACTGCTCACTTCGGCCATTGAAGCTTACGAAGTGTCACACAGAGCTCATGCTCGAGGGCGAAGCAACAAGAAGCTCGAGACGTTCGGATTGCTGTGGGGATATGCGTTGCCGGTACGTGAGGGTGTGCCGGCGCGCCTGGTCGCGGTGGTCGCCACTGTCGAGACCTCGGCACTGCGGCATACTGACTGGGTGCGACCTGATTTCGAGTCCATCGCGATGAAGCGGGATTTCTTCGGCGAGTATTGGCCGCAGTTGGAGCTGATCGGCACGTTCCACTCGCACCCCTACGAAGATCTGAGCGAGGTCAACGACACCAAAGGGTGGCGCGCTTCGGAGGGGGACAGGGCGTTCTGGCCGGACTTTCATGCATTTGTATGCCCGGACATGGATGAGCTGGCGCATCTGGTGATCGCAATCACTGGGTTGTCTCGCAAGGGTACCGCCGAACCGGATCGCCTGGCAGGTAATGAGTACACTTCGGGTTATGTCGTCAGCGCCGACAAGCGCAAGCTGTGGATCAAGGGCTACACATCTGCGCTTTACGAAGAGATCGACGAGGATGCTCCCTTCGATGAGGCATTCATGGCGGGAGACATCGAGATGGAGCGCTCCTACGATGTTTATGAGGATGAAGATGTACTGCTGGAAATACCCTCGCTGGAGGCGCGCTTCCGACATGAGTTACTGCGCAAGTGAACGCAAGCTGTTCATGCTGGGAAAACACCAGCGGATGACTGGTGAGCGAGCCGCGTTTGATTCAGCCGGGCTGGGGCTCGTGTTCGAGCCCCTTTCTCGACTGTACTGGCTAGTGAACCTACGCAGCCTCGAGCGTTGCCATAGGGCCATAGGGCAAGGTGAGCAGTAGCTGGTTCTCTTGCGACTGAATCAGGTGCCTTGCCTTGTCTTCGATGCGCTGCAGGACCACGGTTTTGTCACCCATGTTACCCCGTACCAGTTCGCGATGTTGAGCATTGAGGAATGCTTTATATTGTTGCATTGCGGCCTGGTAACGCTCTGCGCCATCTTCAAGTATCAGTTGCGCGAACATCGGTTTGCCTACCCGGGCCGCCAGCAAATATTCAGTATGGATGCCGAGCGGCATGACCTCCAGCATCATGTGCGCGAAGTTGACTACCAGCTCGTAGTGTTTGCTGCCCAACTCGTTGCTGTTTTGCGCTAACGCCAGAATGTTGTCGATGAACGACATCGCATGGTTGCGCTTGGCTGCGGCTGACGCCAGCAAAGGGAAGGCCACCTCCTTAATTTCGCTAGCCAGGCTGCGGTCCTTGAGTAAGGTGCGGGCGACTTCGATACTGCCGATGTAGTCGGTGACCTTGTCCATGTAATAGACGATGTTCTGGGTATGCAGTTCTTTGGCGATTTCGTCGACGGTGTTCTGGATCTTGTCGAGTTTTGCCGCCAGGTATTTGGTCTGGATGATCAGCGCACCGAGAATCACGCAGGTGGACGCGGCGGTAGCCATCACGGTGGTCATCTGTGCGGCCTTGAGTGCTTCTTCGGCGGACTTGAACACGGTTTCCTTGAATGGTAGGTGCTGGATGACACCCGTCTTGCCACTGCCCGCCGCGTAATAGGCCACGCCGTCATGAATGACTGCCTTGCCTGCTGCCAGCGCATCGATGAGGGCGTCTGAAAAGGCCGTCTCGTCGAGCACCCAGATTTTTTCCAGAAGTTCTGCTGCTGCCTGCATTAGAAGTGATCCTCTTTTTCATACTGTCGCCGCATGAACGCGATTTGAATGACAGCCGGGATAGTGACCCGGTACGCCGTACCGCTGAGCAGAGGAACGGTGACGGCGATCGCTGCCAAAGGCCCGGCGATGGCCGCTACCGCGCGCCCACCTACCAGAGCCGCCGCACCACCCAGGGTTACCCCGACTGCATTGCTGAATGAAGCAGTGGCGCCCTTGGCAAGCCAGGATGACCACTGCAACGAGCCCAGGCCACCTGAACGAATGGCATTGACGATCGCGACCAGCGGCACCGCCCCGAGCGAGCCGTTCAGGTTCATGTCTTCGGCTGTGCTCCGCTGCTGTTCCGGCGACATTTGCTCCCAGCTCTTTGCCACCAGCTTTTCGATAAGCTGGTTTTCGATGGCGTAGGCGCTGGCTTTGCTGTCGTACTTCACATCGGTCTTGTCGCAGACGTCGCAAAGCATTTCCTTGTAAAGCACACCCTGACGGCGGAACAGGTTGACGATTGAGTCTCCAGCGAAATGTTGTAGCTCACCAGCAACCAGTTGCCAGCAGCGCCGCCATTGATCTGGCTGGCCCTGCAGCTTCTTGAATTGCGGATCGTCGGCGATTTCGCTTGCTCTTCGCTTTTCTCCGTCCTTGTCGAACATGAGATAGGCCGCCAGGTTGCGGATATCGTCTTCCCGGCAATATTGCAGAAAGGCCAGGTCATCATCCGCGCGATAGCTAATACCCATTCTGAAGTCTCTATGGTTGTGTGTTGCAGTTGTCTGTAGAAGCCACGATTGCTCCGGCGTCCTCGCCAACGCCAAGAGCCTGCAATTGCCTGCACCCGGCTTCATTGATTTTTACGAACGTTTCCCAACTCATTGCCTGGCGATAGTGCAGTTCGTACTGCCGATCAATGCGGCAGGCGTCCGGCCGCTGGTCATAGATGCGGCAACCGGCGTTGATTTCATCCAGGTGCCGGCAGACACCGTCGCCGCGGTCCATTGCGGCGGTATCAGCAAGCAGATGCACGCGTCGGCAGCATTCCATGCAGCGGCTGCAGGCAAAGGGCAGTGGAATGTCAGGCATACTCACCCATTGCGGCCTGGCACTGGACCAGGCGTTCGCGGTCTTCACTAAGGCGGCGCTGGTCCTGGCCGAGGCTGCCACGCAGGCTCTGCAATTTGTCCTTGATCTCGGCGAAGTTGGTCTTCAGGTGGGTATCGACCATGGTGTTCAGCGACCGCGAGAATTCCCAGGCAGTCTCATCGGCGAATGCCTGGATCGCCTGGTCGCGACGCTCGCGCTCCTGGGCCTCGCGTTTGGCCTGTTGCTCCAGGCGCTGCTGGTCAGGGTCGCCAGCGAAGGCGGAGTACAGCGTGCTGCCTACTTGGAAAGCAATACCGATGACCGGGATGACCTTGCCGACGATCTGCTCGGCAACCTTGCCCATGGTGACCGGGCCGACGCCTTTGAACAGTGTCGGCAGCCACTGCTTGCCGACTTTCAGCACGCTGACGACATGCTCGGCCTTGAGCATGCTGCTGGCCTGGCGGACGCCGGATTCGAGTAGGCTCAGGTCGATGCCTTGCGATACGGGCGCCTGGTCGGCGGGAGCTTCAGGCGTATCGAGGTCCGGTGCAGCCTGGGTATTGTAGGCCTGTGGCTGTACCTGCACCTCACGAATGACTTCGTCGAGCATCTCGGAAGCGTCTAGGCCCAGGCGAGTGAGTGCGTCTTCAAGCTCGCTGCAGATCTGTTCGTTGGCTTGCCCGATAAGCTGCTCGATCTTGCCCTGAGCGCCATCGATGTTCTGGTTCAGCGCAGTGATCGTGCTCTTGCCGACGTAGGCGGCCTTGGCTTCGATCAACGATTTCAAACCGTGGCGAATATCGATCTCGCGACGCGCGATTTCGCCATAGAAAGCGTCCAGGCGTTTGATCGAGGCTTGGTCCTGGAGTTTGTCCAGCTCGGCTACCGTCGCATCGAGGAAGCTGCGCAGTTCGGTGGCGACACGTGCGACGATGGCCTTCTGCTCTACGGATGCAAAGAACCCGGCCAGATCGCTTTCGAACTTCGGAAAGCCCGAGCTGTTCAGCAGGTTCTGCTTGTTCTCCAGTTTCGCCTTGAGCGCGGAGCGGGCGTTGACCTCGAGGATCGGGATATGCCCAAGCACTTTCTGGTTACCGGCCTTCTGCTGAATGCGTTCGCTGAGTTCGTCTTTGATGCGGGCCAGGTCGATCGGGTCGAAACGGCTCTTGCAGTTGAGTACCAGGAAGATCATCTTGCCGGCAAGTACCAGTTCAAGCAGCACATCGAGGGTTTTTTCTTCCTCGACGACGCCCAGCGGATTGACTACGAAGATCACCACATCCGACTGCACCAGCTGCTCTCGGGTGATGGCTTCATGCTCGAGCGGCGCGTCGATGCCGGGCGTATCGAGCACTTCGAAATCGCCCCAGCGATAGCCTTGCACACGGGCGGTTTCCGGCACATCGGCTACCGCGGCCAGCTCTTGGCCGAGCAAGGCGTTGATCAGCGTGCTTTTACCGGCGTTGTAGACGCCGTACACCATGATGCTCGCGCCGGCCTGGGCCTTCTTCGCCCGGCTCAGTTCGCGAATGCTGGCGACAGACTGCGGGTTGTAGGTTTCACACAGTCCATCCACTTCCTCATAGAGGGCTAGCAGTTGGGTCATCGGGCCTGGTTGGGTCATTGTGCAGTGCTCGTTTCGAGGGTGATGAGTGCCTGACGCAGGCGCTCCATTTCGATGGTCAGGATTTGGCAGTACTCGAGCATGGAGTCCCTCAGCGGCTCGTAGATGCCCCGTACCTGCTCGGTCAGATAGTCTGGTAGGGCATTAGCGTACTGCTCGATGGCCACCTGGCGTTGTTCTTCCAGGTTGTCGCCGACGACCACGTTGTGTTTGACGCGGATGGCCTCGGCGCCGCGGCCGATCATGCTCGCGGCACTCCCCAGCGAGGCCCCCGCAGCTGCGCCCGCGGGGCCGCCAACGAAGAAGCCAATGACGCCACCGAGAACCGCCCCGCCAGCGCCCCAGGCAGTTTTGGTGCTGCTGCGGGTGCCGCTGGTGTATTCCTTCTCGACCGTAACTTCCCGGTAAGCAGGGATGGCGCCGAGACGGCTGGTGTCGAACGCACGCTGCAGCGCATTTTGCTGACTTTCACCGATGCCTTTTATGGCCTCACCAGTCAGCTTGCCTAGCACCGTGGCCAGGCGCTTGCGCAGCTGAAACTGCGCGTCGTCGGTGCGGGGCCCGTTGAACAGCTGGTTGATGAAACTGCGCATTTCGGTGACGCCCTTCTGGCTCAGAGTTCGCAGCTCGCGCTCTACCGCCTGCTCCTGCTTCTGGATCTGCTGGTCGAGCGTCTCGGTCAGCTCCTTGATCAGGCTCAGGTCGTCGCAGGTTTCAGCTATAGCCTTGCGCAGGTTGTTCAGAGGGGTGGTCAGCTTGAGATCGACACCTGGGCCTTGCGCCAATGCCTTGAGAGTTTGGTACAGGGTACCCAGGCCACTTTCTTGCAAGTTCGAGGGGTGGCGCTCGGCAAAACGGGTCGAGATAGGCAGGATGGTGACATGGTTGGCAGCGTCATGTTGCATCTCCACCAAGTTGCTGGTGACCTCCAGGATTTGCCGCTGCTGGGTTTCCTTTGACTTCATCAATACTTCGGTGACGAGTTGCCCATCGTCGTCCTCGTCTTCATCGGTGATGTCGCTGCCGGTCAGCAGAATCATCAACGTGCGCTTACCATCGAGCAGGCTGCTGACCTCGCTCATGTCGGATTGGCGGCCCGGAGCTTGCGAGTTCATGGTGTAGAGAATCAGGTCCGCCTGGTCGACATACTTGCGCGCCAAGTCGCCATTGGCCGAATTGGTCGAATGCAACCCTGGAGAGTCGACCCAGGTGAACCCAGGCAGCTTGAAGCCTTGAATAGAACTGGTGGCCTCGGTGGCGCCGACCCTGAATTGCTTGGAACTGTACGCCTCGCCTTCTTTGTCGCCGCTGGCGACGTCGGTTCGGTCATGGGAGAAATACGTGGGTTTCAGAGTAGCATGGTCTTTGAGTTGCGCAGTGGGCTCACTGTGCCCCCAGGCCACGTAGTTGCCCAGCGAGCTCTTGCCCGACTTGACCTTGCCGTACACGAACACCAGCAGGGAATCGTTGTAGTTTTCACGAAACTCCGCGCCTCTCGCACGTATCTCGGCGCGCTCTTCCCAAACACTGAATTGATCCTTCAGGCGTCGCGCCATCTGGGACGCGCCTTCCTTGAGCGGGTTATTTTCGCTGACCGCGCTGGCCATGGTTTCGGTTTGCTGTCGCAACAGCGTGACAAAGCCCGTGCGCAGCGTATCAAAGCGTTGTTGGGCCTGCGCTAAGTCTTGCTTCTTACTGGAAAACTGACCCTGCAGTTGTTGAAAGACCTGCATCAACTCATCGCGAGTAACAGTGCTCATGGATCAATTACGCCTGAGGGAGAAGTTGACGTTTCAGCTGCTGCAGCCGCTCGATACGTGCCAGGGTCGCTTGCGCCTGGGCGAGCGCTGCTTGGTCGGAGGCAGACGCCTCTGCAGGCGCGGTCACGGATTCGAGCAGATTCACGCCTTGCATGAAATGAGCGATGTGGCCGCCTTCCATGGCGGGCGACGCCTGAAGAATGGCTTTGACCGTCTTGCCGTAACTCGATGTCGACGATGCGGTGCTACGGATGCGTTGTTCGAGCTGATCCCCTGGCACCCCTTCGAGCGTCAAGCGGGTCATCTTGTTGACACTTTCAGTGACCGGATTGTGTTTGTCTGACGAGGCGGCCAGCGTAGATGCCGCTCCCCTGAGCTGGGCCTTGAGTTGTTCCCGTCGGTCGCCTGCAAGTGACTGCACGCGGGCTTTCAGGTTTTCGCGTTCCCGCTGGCGCTTGGCTTCCTGCTCCTGCGGACGCCGTTCGCTATCGTCGTGGTGCGTGGTACTGCTCGAAGATGGCGGGCTGTCGTCACTGACCGCTTTGGCAATGGCGGCGGCAGCAGCGACTGCTGCAACGCCGATCAACCAGGGTAGAGGCATTGCAAGTCTCCTTACTTGAGGCTGTCGAGTTTGGTGCGTGCTTTTTGCATTTCGGACGTATGAGCTTTGAAGGTGCGCCGAGCGCCGTCGATGTGCTCTACGAAGGCTTTGGCCTTGACCACATATGGCTCGGTGATCTGCTCGATCAGCTTGAGGTCCCGTTCGATCTCAGCGTCGATCCGCTCGCCCAGCTCCAAAGCACGCCGTGCCAGGCGCCTATGCCGGGCCTCTGCCAGAGACTGAGCGAGGCTTTTCGAAAGTGTTTGCAGATGCTGCGCCAACTGTGGGATGCCGCTTTTCTCGCAGAGCCCTTGCTTGTTCTTCTCTACACCGCTTTTGAAGCGCGTGTTGGAGATGACGAAGCATTCAGGCGCCGTACCCAGATGAATCAAGGCCTGGCGTTCGATGGTGTCCTTGACTGCGGCGAGGTCGGCGTCCTGCAGCTTGTCCAGCTGGCTGATCACTAGCACCACCCGCTCGCCAACATCCTGGCCATAAGCGCTGCGCAGCTGGTCGAGTAGGGCCACTTCTTCCTGGTCCAGTTCACCAGGCGGGGCATGAACGAACAGCACAACATCAGCAGCATCGAGGCCCTGGTTCGCTTGTTGAGTGTCATCCTGGTCATAGCCCAGACCTGGGGTATCCACCAGTACGTAGTTGTCGAGTTCCAGCGCTTGGTTGGTACGGGTGGTACGCACATCACCGGTTTGGAAATGCTCGTCGCTGGCGTGGCCGCTGAGCATATTGAGCAGGGAGCTTTTCCCTGCCTTGACCAGGCCCCAGGCGGCAATGCGGGGCTTGCTCGGGGGGGCATTGTCGCGCTGGTTAACAAACAGCTGGTACTCCGCCTCCAGCGCCTCAAGTCGTTTGGTCCGGTCCATCAGTCAGCGTCTCCTGTCGCATCACTGTTGTTTGCTGTCCATCAGCCCACTGCCAGGCTCAGGGTGCAGAGCATGATGTCATACGGCTATTAAATATGCATTTTGACTTTATTGCCGAGCGCGATCGGTAGGCATTGGCAGGAGAGTTACGGCTTTAGCCTTGAGATGTTAAGCCTTGGGCAAGCTCACAATGGGTTCGGGCTATCCAGCATCATCGGATTAAATGACCAGAATCCGCTTGCCTAGCAGGTTGGCGCTGTCACCCAGTTGATCTGGCATGACGCTGCTGTACCAGGTGGCGACCCCCATGACACCAGGTTCGAGGAGGGATGGTAGAGTTTTAACATGCCATGGTGGCATTATGCCCTCTCAATCATACGGTTTTTTGCAGGGGAAGGCTGTGGTCGCACTGTGAGCTCATCTCCAACGTTTGCAATCGTGGCAAACCAGCTCGTTACACCCACCCAATGTCCCGCTCAAGGAATGAAGGCAATGATCAAGAAATCGGTGACGGAGCTCGCATTCGTCAACAGTAAATCGCCCTTACCCACCGTCGAGGTCGATTCGCAGTCCATCGAGGACGCAGGTTTCAGCATCTACCGCACGGTGATGCAGGTACTCACCCAATTGGCTGAGCAGGACGCTTCAGTGCGGGCGACTCTCTATATGTACGGTACTGTCAGCGTCAATTTCCGCGAGCCTTGCTGGTCTGAATTTTTGCTAGTTGCAGGCCCAGAAAAAGTGCTGCGTGCCTTGGGGGCTGGCTTTGAACGTTTGCCGGCCGTGAAGTCGCGATTCAGTGATTACGTTCCGTCTTCCGCAGCCCTGCGCACCTTCCATGTCCAGGATGGCTTAGTGTGGGAACAAGAGGATGCCAGCACATGGTACTCCCATGCCCAGACGTTGGCTGACCTAACCGCTGAAGTAGACGAGGCTGAAGAGGCCGACGACGATGGCGAGCTGGTCGAGGGGGATGACGCGGAAGAGGCCTGGGATACCGAGGACCTGGAGGCTTCGGATGACCTGGAAGAAGACTCAACGGTCGTTATCGGAAACCGGAAGGCGGCTCGCTATCGGGCCGCGCGCTCGGATGCGAAAGTGAGCACCATCCGGGCAAGGATCGAAGAAGTCTTCGGGTTGCCGGAAGGTTCTGTCGCACTCTGTGGGCCAGACGGCCGCGCGTTGCGAGGAAACGCGCTGATCAGGACGCTGCGTAAACGTTGGGACGAAAATTGATCCCGGAATTCTTACCCGCCAAGCCGAATTCGCTTGTACGGGTCAGTACTCTGTCTTTCGCAGAATTACTCAATGCAAGCGATTGGCCGTTGGCATTGGACAGCTATCAGCGTGGTTTCGTCTGGGGGCCAGACAAGCTGACGCAACTGGTCAATGACCTAGCAACATATGCAGCACAGGCGGATACCACCCTGCCTTACTACATGGGTGGTGTACTACTGCATCGCGACGCAAGCCAGTCGAAGCGGTTCATCATCGATGGTCAGCAGCGCATCACCGCGCTGTCGCTGTTGTATCACCGCTCTACCGGCAAGCTGCCAGTGGGACAGGCACTCAGCTATTCGGGACAATCCGCGCGACATATTGCTGAGGGGTTGCAGGCATTGAGGCAAATGGAGGCGATTGCGCCGCAGATCATCGAAAGGCTGCGACTGACAGTGATCGAAGTGGACAGCACTGATCTCGCTTTCACCTTCTTCGACACCCAGAACAACCGCGGGGTGCGCTTGGAGGCCACTGACCTGCTCAAGGCCTATCACCTGCGTGCGATCGACTACGCGCAAGGGAAGACTGAACTCAAGGCTGCACTGCAGAGGGATTGTGCAGAGCGCTGGGAGAGGCTGCAACGCCACCCGGCGGTGCTGAGCCCAGGTCAGGACTTCGCCCCTAACTTATTCAATCGTTTTCTCTGGCGTGCGCGGCGTTGGCGCGGATCGCACACGCCTGCGGGGAAGCACGAACCGCTCCTGGCAGAATTCCAGCGCGACACTTGGCCCCACGCCGCCGACAGCCGTAGCTGTATTGACAGCGTGCCGCTCTACGCGACCCGGCACAATCGGCTAGCGTCCTGCATGACGCTGGCGGGAGATGGTGATTATGTGCTGCAGGGTAGCCAGCTGCGAGTCGGGCAAAATCCTGCAAGCCTGCCTATGGCGTTGCGTCAGCCCATCCATGAAGGTGTTGGGTTCTTTCTATACGCAGACAAGTACGCAGCGTTGCTGCAACGGCTAATGAATGATCCTGCTCCTTGTCCGCAGGTCAGTATCTTCCGCACGATTTACAAACAGCTGCTGCGTAGTAACCAGGAGTACCTGCGCGAGATCTTCATGCTCTGTAGCCTGATGTATGTCGATCAGTTCGACGTTGAACAACTGACCGCTTTTGCCCTGCGCTTGGAGTTTTTGCTGGGCGCGATTCGCCTGGAGAAAAAACAGGTCAAGCAGGAAACCGCGGCCAATTTCTTCAGGCTGGCCGAGCTGAACCTGTTGGATGTGATTGCCCAGAGTTACCACCCGAAGCAGGTGCTGGATTTCCTTCAGCACCGACAACAAGCGGTGGCGTCTTCGTATGCTAACGAAACGGTATCAGCAGGGCAGGGGGTGCAGGGGCGATACAAGAGGGCGGTCCTGGATTTCTATCAAGGGCAGTTGGACTCCGAATGCTCGACCCTTGCGGGAAAATCGCTATGGCTCGAAACGTACTTGAAGACTTGCCAGGAAGATCGCCATGAGTATTGATTCCCGTCTCTTCACCTTGGAACAGCTGGTTCATCAAGACGACGCGGCCTGGTGCTTCAACGTGCCTATTTACCAGCGTCTGTACGTCTGGGGTGATGATCAGATCAAGACATTGATGACCGATATGGCGAATGCCTTTGATCGGGGCGAAGACCAGTTTTTTCTGGGTGGTGCCCTGCTGGTCGAAAAAACCTCTGAGCAAGATCGCCTTAAGGGTCTGCGCCGCTTCGACCTGATCGATGGGCAGCAGCGCTTCACGACGCTGTGGATGCTCAGCACGGTCGCCATATGGAACCAAGTGATGGGCGACTTCAGCAGGGTAGTGCTGAAGGACAGCGTGATTCCACGCCTGCATTTCTCGATCCGCGAGCAGGTGAACACCTTTCTTGCCAGCATGATGCCTGGCAAAAGTGCAGCAAGCCCAGAGATCCCGGATACTCAAAGCATGAGAGAAGCTCAGCAACTGATGGCTTCTTTCAAGCAGACCTACAAGCGTGCGGATGGCAAGCCTGTGGATGACGAATACCTCAAGGAACTCGCTTGCTTCGTTTATCGCAAGGTTTCGCTCGTGCTCACACAGGTGCCTGAGGGGATGGACTTGAACAAGTTGTTTGAGGTCATCAACAACCGCGGCATCCAGCTCCAGCATCACGAAATTCTCAAGGCTAGGCTACTGCGCGACATCCCCGCCGAAAGTCGTTCCCGTTACGCAGCTTTGTGGAACGCTTGTGCCGACATGAGTGGCTTTGTCGAACGTAATCTCTGCCAGGATACACAGCTGGAGGCTCACCGTTTGGGTGATCTCTATAGCAAAGGGCAGTTGCTTCACGCAGTAGCTGTGCACGGCCTGCTGTCGCGAAGAGCCGAGGCTGCACAGGTGGAATCTGCTGAACGGCTGACCTTGGATAACATTGTCAACGGCGCAGATCCCAAGTTTGACAATGGATCCGCGACCATCGCGATGGACGAAGGGGAGGCACCATGGGCGCGCAGTATTATTGGCTTCCCTTTGTTCCTTCTGCATGTGCTGCGCATCTGGTTGAAAGAGCAAGGGCAGCCGGACCTGCCCCGCGTGCTGGATCGGCACCTGCTTACCTTGTTCGAGGCCCATTTACTGCAGCCGGCGGAGCCCGCGCAGCGTACCGCGAGGGCACAAGGGTTCATCGACCTGCTTTGGCGTATGCGGGTGCTTTGGGATGAATACGTCATCAAGTGGGTCGATCAGGGGGATGACGAGGTTCATCAAATTTGCCACACCTCGATCTCTGCCAATGATGACAAGCGTTACATCAATCGCAGCCGTGACAATGATCTGAAACAAGGCATGTCGTTACTGCAGAGCATGCTCTACCACTCCCAGGAGATCACCACCCATTATTGGTTGACTCCGTTCCTCTATTTCATCCACAAGCATGCGCAAACCTTGCGTGGCAGCGTGGAGGAGGTTGAGCGCTACTACGGCTTCCTGTGCCATTTGGATAACCAATTGCTCGGGGAAGTGACGAGCGATCCCTTGGTAGTGCGCACGCGAGCATTCATGAATGAGCCCTGGTGCACCGCTGCTGCGCTTCAATTCGAAGCGGTGTTGCCCTGCGATTATGGCGTCGACTTTGCCCATTACTGGTTCTACAAGCTGGACTTTGTGCTCTGGCATGAGCAGCATCGTGATCATGATGCATGGGGCAACTTCCGCTTCACAGCCAAGAACTCGGTGGAGCATATTTCGCCGCAGAATCCACAGGCGACCGATACCAATAAGGTCACCAGCGCCTGGCTGAACCGCTTTGGCAATCTGGCGCTGGTCTCGCGCAGCATCAACTCCGAGTACAGCAATTTGCCGTACAACGAAAAGCGCCAGCGATTCCTAAACAAGCGAGCCCTTGAGAAGCGGCCAGACTCTTTGAAGATGGACTTGATATATTCGAATAGCGAATGGGGTGATGCGAAGGCAGAAGCGCATCAAACTGCAATGCTGGAGGCAATGCGACGCCATTACCAAAGGGATTTCTGTAACCACTAGCGGGTAGCGAAGGCTTGGGATTTCAGCGAATCCTATGCCGTCATTCAGCCGCCTGCTTGCTAAGGCATGGAACGCCCTCGACAAGCTTTTTCGGTCTCCCAAGTCAGGGGGCCATTAGTGGTTCCCGGCTTTACGACGGTTACGGCTCAGGCTAAGGTGATGGCATAAAGATATTATTCTCTGGCATTTTTCCAAGGAAGGTTCCGGGGGCGCGTTGATACGCCCATTCCACTCCGAGCTTGTAGTGCCCCAAAACGTGCTTGGCAAGGTGCTGTCGCTGTCCCCAGCGGGACAGGCGATTGGCGCATTCGTGTGGGTAATGCGGTCTTGCTGAATATCAAAAAATGCTTAATTGAAGGCGGAAGGTATGGATTTTTCGACGTTGTTGCACCTATGGGGTGCAGCAAGCTCTGAGCAGCTGATAGCACCAAAAATGGTTGTTGGTCTCGTTTTCATTCTTTGCGCTTGGTACTTCGTCCGTTACTTCTGTAGGTCATTCAAGCTTAGCGCCCAGCTGAAACGTTTGACTGTTAGCTTGCAGAACGTGAAAACTCTCGCTCCACCTCTTCGGCGCTCTGAGCTTGAACGTCTGTTCAGTGGCGGCAGATTGGAGCATTCCTGGCGTGAGTATGCTGAAACGCTGCACGATCAGTTCGAGCTCAAGGAGGGCGAACAGGTTCTTGTCCGATCGCGAGCCACTGCCGGTGCTGCACACTTCTTCTCACCGCAAAGTGTGGTTGATACCCCGCTGGGGACCGAGTTCTATAAGCACCTACCGGGTATCTTGACCGGTATCGGGATCGTCGGAACCTTCTTCGGCCTGATGCTAGGTCTTCAGCACTTTGACCCGAGCACGCCTGAACAGGTTAACGCCAGCGTCGATAAGCTGTTGAAAGACGTGCTGTTCGCTTTCATCGGCTCCTTCATTTCAATCATGGCCTCTATCGCCGTCACGCTTACTGAAAAGTGGCGCTTGGGACACTGCTACAAGCTGCTTGAGGCATTTAATGAAACCATCGACGGGCTCTTTGACAGCGGTGTCGGCGAGGAATACCTGGCCGAGCTGGTGCGATCAAGTGCTGAAAGCTCGGTGCAAACCCGTCAGTTGAAGGACAGCCTGGTAACCGATCTGCGGGAAATGCTACAGAACCTGGTTGATACCCAGGTCCGTGAAAGCCTCAAATTGGCAGATACCTTGTCGACGACCTACCGTGACTCGGGGCAGCTGCTGGCCGACCAGGTGAGCGGCGCAATTGAAAATAGCCTCAAGTCGCCGCTTGAAGCCATCGCGGGGGCCGTGCAGGCCGCCAGTGGCGATCAGTCCGGGCAGGTACAGAACCTGCTTCAGGATGTTCTGGTGGCGTTTATGAACAAGCTGGAAGGTACGTTCGGCCAGCAGTTCAATGGCCTGCACGAGTTGATGGGCCAGTCGGTTGCCGCCATGCAGTCGATGCAGCAGGGCTTCTCGACGCTGATCCAGGATATGCGTTCGGCTAGCGAGTCCTCGAATCAAAACAGTTCGACCATGATTGCCCAGCTACTGGCCGATATGCAGGCCGGACAAAACGCCATGCAGGCGGGGATGAACGAGATGCTCGCCAATCTTCAGGCTTCGGTTGCCCGTATCGGCAACGAAGGGGAGGGGGCTGGCGTTCGAATGGCCGAGCAAATGGAGAAGCTGTTTGCTCAAAGCGAGGCTCGCCAACAGGCAATGGCTGAGAATCTCCAGGCTTTTGTCGAGTCGATCAAGCAGAGCATCGGCCAAGGCCAGCAGGAAACCATGGCCAAGATTGCAGGCTCCGTTGAGGTGCTGGGTGAGCAGCTCTCTGCAGTCTTTAAGCAATTGGAACAGGGCCAGCAGCAGATGGATCAATCCACCCGCGCAGCCCAAGCAGACCTGCACCAAGGTACCCGCGACCTGGTGGGTGGCCTCGACGAGCAGGTCAAGGCATTGCTGCAGACGGTTTCCGAGCAACAGAAATCTGCCCAGGACACTGTCAATGCGTTGAGCGCCCAGACAGAGCAGCATCTGCACAGCATGCAGCTAGGTGCGGACAAGATGCGGGCGGCGGCTGAGCGATTTGAAACTGCCGGGCAAAGCGTTGTGCGAGCCAGTGAATCGACTGCAGGGTTGATGGGTACAGTCCAGGGCGCAGGGGCTGAACTTGCACAGGCTTCACGAGAGCTGAATACCGTTGTCGCGGACTACCGGAACAATCGTGAAGCGCTCGCGAAAACGCTCGCTGTCATCGAAGGGGTAGTTGCCAGTGCCCAAGGAGAAGCCAGCGGTCGCAGTCAGTATCTCCAGGACCTGAAAGTTCAGAGCGAACGGATGCAGGCTCTTAACCGTGAAGTGTATGAGTACCTCGAAAACATCAGCGGTGTGCTGGGTAACGGCTTCAAGGAATTCGGTGAGGGTATGGACCGGGCGTTGAGACAAACCCTGGGTAGCCTCGACACCGAGCTCGATAAAGCCGTCAAAAGCCTCGCTGGCGGTGTGGAGGGGGTCAAGGAAAGCCTTGAAGACTTCGGCGACATCATGGAACGCATCAGGCGGTAACGGAGGCTAGTCGATGTTTGGTAAGCAAATGCCTTCCGCTGCCCGTTCCAAGGACGAGGGAGAGAAGCCTTTCTGGATTTCCTTTGCTGATTTGATGACCGCGATGATGATTCTGTTTCTCGTGGTCATGGTGGCGGCTTTGAGCTCCGTGACTCAGCGGATCAACCAGGCGGAACAGGGGGAGAAGCAGCGTAGTAGGGACATCAGTCAGATTTGCGAGCACCTGAGCCTCAAGGCGAAGACTGCCAGCAAGACCATCGTCGTGGACTGCAAGGACAACCGGATTAGCTTCGGCGATGCTGGCCGCTTTGGGCACAACCAGTACGCGCTGAGCAACGATGGCCAATCGGCACTTCAGGAGGTCGTGCCGATGATTCTAGACGCGGCCAACAGTGAAGAGGGGCGCAAGTGGTTCAAGCAGGTCGTGATCGAGGGGTCTACCGATACCGATGGTTCCTACCTTTACAACCTGCACCTGTCACTGCAGCGTTCGGAGTGGGTGATGTGCAGCCTGCTCGATAGTCGTAGCCCGCTCCAGGTCGGATTGTCGCCGGAGCATCAACAGCAGATTAGATCGATGTTTCTGGCGGGTGGTGTGTCGTTCAACAATGCAAAGGACACTAAGGAAGAAAGCCGGCGAGTCGAGTTGCGCATGCAGTTCTTTGGCTTGAAGGAGAAGGAGAGCAGTCTCAAGCCTGATGTGCCGGTGTTCACTAATACTGATGTGGAAAAATGTCAGTTGGCGATGAACCGATGACCAGTTCGATCGCGAGGCTTTCCGCCGCCATTAGCCAAAGCCTGTCAGCTCATCGCACGGTGCAGGCCCCAGAACCGTTGGAGCGATTTCCCCGCCTGGCTGCTGCGGGAGTAGATCTTTACGAGCGATTCGAGCGCGCTGAAAAGGCCTTGCCGCCACCCGAAGAAAAGCGCCGTGCTGCGATAAGCAAGTTTCGCAATGTACTGCCACTCAATGCCTCGGAATGGCGCTTGGTGTTCGCCGGCCTTTCCGACAAGAGTGAGCGCGTCGGGCCGATACTGGAGGATGACCAGCTTTACGCCCGGGTGCACGAAGAAGTGCATCAGCGTATCGAAAAGCGAAGTCTGAGCCGCCGGGATTGGTTGGCGTTGTGCTTCAGCTATTTTGGGTACGACGCCGCTACGCCTGCGCAGAACGACAATTGGTGTCTGTTGCGCGAAGACGTTCAGCTTGGTTTCGAATGTGTCAGAGACCAGCAGAAGCGGGAGAAGGAGTGGGTGCAGATCGTTCAGCAGCATCAGGAGCTTTTTTCCGAGCAGGCAGGTGCCACGCTGGGTGACCAGATGTTCAAGGGCGAGATCAGCGACCTTTCGGCATTGCAGACGATTGCTCAGATTCCGGATAACAGCTGGCTGTGGCGCAGGATCTTCAGCGTACTGATTTCTCGCATTTTCATGCTGGATGATGCCGAGTTTTCTCAGCGCTTGGCCGACCTTGTCGACATCGGCCGTCAGCATCCGCGGTACATGAACGACATTCTAAGTGCATGCCTGTCCCGTTACCACTTGGCAGCTTATCGAGAGAAACCGTCGTCGCTGCTCAAGCAGCTCGCGCTCGACAATTGGGGCAGCCCACAGATCCGCTCCAGACAAAACAGCTGGCTGCAGTACGTTGAAAAAGACGTTTGTGCGATGGTCGTTGCGTGGTTTGCGAAGGAGGATCTGGAGCACTTCTTCAACCTGCTCAAAGGCGAAGCAGAGGTCGATCAATCACGTCTGCATTATTGGCTGCGTTTTGCCAATCAGATGAGTTACACCCGGATTGTCATGGGTTCGGATGCCTGGCATGACAGCGGGCGAGACTTCGTCCACTTCCGAGAGAAGAACAAAGGGCGCCTTAGCCGACTGGTAGGCGGCCCCGGTCACAACAACGCTGTCATCATGCAGATCGGGAACTACTTTTTTGTGGAGTTCTCCGGTACGGGTAATGCCTGCTATGTGTATCAAGCAGACAAGTCGCCTTTCAATCCAGACAAGTTGCAGCTCGAATGGGCGAGCGAGCTGAAGCAGCCTGGCCGTGCACTGGATCGAATGCGGCATTCGCCTGCACCTAGCCGCCCGGACCGCATAGAGGGCTGGCTCAGCAAATTCGATTATGCCCTTGAGCAATGGGGGATTCGTGTACAGAGTCAGGCCGCAGCGGCAGGTTCAGCCAAGCTGTTGCCTTTTGAAGACCAGGTCCGTGACGCTCTGAAGTCGTTCAAACACAAGGTCTATGATCAGCGCGAGCGCGGCGGTGCATTTCAGGTCCAGCTTGATGACCATGACCCGGCCGCCGTAACTGCACTGCAGCGCCTGGGCTTCAGGCCCGTCAATAACCAGCCACTCCGGTTTTGGAGACAGTAATGCTCAAGCGTTTCCTCAAAGGCATTGGCCTGCAGCAGAATTCGGCAGTAGAAAATACTGAGCCGGTTTTTTCCATTGAGGAGCAGGGTATCTGCTATCCCCTGAGCTTGGCGGAGAGTACGGAGTCCTGGTCGCTGGCGAGTTACCTTGATCAGCTGGAAGAAGAGGAGTTCGTCTCCCAGCTGAGCGATCGCTGGCTCTTGACGTGGGATGAGCTCTACCGGCTGCTGGATGAGGCAGTGCACGAAACAAGCCTGCCATTATTGGGGTTGCCGCCGCAGACAGGCCTCATCCCACAATTGAGCAGCCAGGGCAGCCTTGCCTCCGACGATTTCAAGGTCTCCATCAGTGGCTGGCGTGATCCGCAGTCCAATGCCAGCGTGCAGGTGCAGCGAACGGGGGCCATCGTTCAACATCAGGGAGCCACAGAAATGCTGCCTGAGGCGTCCTGGAAACTGACCGGTGCTGTACGACAGCTTTATCTGGCACAACAAAATGAGCCCGGTGAAGTGACCAACCAGATCGGCTGGGCCAGCATCAGAAAGCTGGCGCGCAAGGCTGGCGCTGGTATGGATGGCTTCTTGGATAAGACCGTCGTTATCAAACCCGAGAAACTGCGGCTCAACCCACGAAAGTCGAAGCTTGGCGACACACCAGTTATCGAGTTGCAACCGAGCTTTGATGGCCAGCCGGCCAACTGGCTTGAGAGCTTTGACGGTGCCAAGCAGGTTCAGGATCGATACCGGGTAACGGGTGACGATGGCTCGCTGACTCATGTTCTGATTGAGCCTGAAGTCAAATCGGTACTGGACTACGTGCGTTCGTTACCCGGGCGTCGGGTTGCTGGTGACGATGCCCTTTCATTCGTCCGTAACCCTTACAGCTCGCTCGGCGAAAGTGCCGCACACGTGCTGGATGCCGAAGCCTATGAAGACGAGCTCGCTGAGGCCGGTATTTTCTTTCATCGCTTCCATCTGGAACCCCAACTGGATGAAGCGGGCCAGCGTATTGAGCAGGTAACACTGACGCTCGAGCCGATTTCTCCAACCCCGCAGGCGCCTATCGAAATTGAGTTCAAAGCGGCCCATGAATTCGCGCCGCTTGTGCATGAACTGCACCTGAAGTTGGCCGCCGGCATGCCTGCAGGCTTCTGGCAGGGCTATGAGCTGGAACTCAGCGATTTTGATTTGCGCCAGTTGGCAGGCATCAATGACCTGCTCAAGCGTTGGCAAAACGAAGCGGCCGGAATCGAGTTTGAATCGGTCCTGGACCTTTCTCTCTACGGCGACCGTGTGACAGGCATTGGTGAGGCGGAAAGAATTACTTCGCCTTTCCTGGTCAAAGAGGCGACCGAGAACTGGTTGCCGAAAGATGTGGCAGCGCTGGGCATCGACGCAGAAATCCTGGGTCGGTGGGATCCTTCCGATCGTACTCAATTTGAAGCGTTTGGGCAGCGGCTGGATGAAGCACGCGCTGCCGGTGATGACACGGTCTGTTTGCCAGAGTCCGAAACACCACTCTCGATTGCCGCAGCAGAACAACTGTTGGATGCCTGGTCGAAGAAGATTGCACCTGTCGAGACCGGCCAGGTTGAGCAGCGGGAGAAAGTTGGCCGCGCCGTACTGCAAATTGGCCACAACATTGACGAGCCGACTTACGTACAGGTACGTCAAGCAGCTTTACGCGCCGCTTTGGATGCAACGCCAGAGTTGCCCGGTTTGCTCAAGCCTGAAGTCGTTCTGCGTGACCATCAGCTGCAAGGCGTGGCGTGGTTGCAGCATTTGTTCCGCTTGTCCCCCACGGACGTATCGGGTTGCTTGCTCGCTGATGACATGGGACTTGGGAAAACGATCCAGTTGCTCACCTTCCTGGTCTGGTACCTGGAACAGTACCCAAACGATCAGCCAACACTGATCGTCGCTCCGGTTTCGTTGCTCGATAACTGGGAGCGAGAGCTTCACCGTTTCTTCTTTGCTGACGCGCTGCCTGTATTGAAGCTGTACGGCTCAGCCTTGAGTGCAGTGAAGTTCAAGAAAGATGAAATCCCAGCGGACTTGAAAGCCAAAGGCATCAAGAACCTGCTGCGCCCAGGTTGGATGTGCGATGCCCGAATCGTCCTGACGACTTACGAGACACTGCGTGATCAGGAGTTCTCCCTGGCGCGCCAGCAATGGTCCATCGTTGTGTGCGACGAAGCTCAGAAGCTGAAGAACCCTGCAGCACTGGTGACTCAGGCGATCAAAGCCATCCCCGCACGGTTCCGAGTGGCGTGTACCGGTACGCCGGTCGAGAACACCCTGATTGATCTCTGGTGTCTGTTCGACTTCATTCAGCCAGGGTTCCTGGGCGGTTTGAACCAGTTCGGTCGCGATTATCAGCGCCCCATCGAAGCCGCACTGGAGCGCGATACGGATGCGTTGGAACGCCTGCGTGGGCTTATTGAACCTCAGACTTTGCGGCGCACCAAACAGGACATCGCCAAGGACCTGCCGGCCAAAATCGAAGACGCAGCATGCCGTTCACTTGGCATGCATACCCTGCAGCGTAACCTGTATCTGTCCGAAATTTCCGCATACAGCCAAAAGCAGCAGATCGAAGAGCAGCTAGATCAAAAGACCTCCGGCATGCTGGGTTTGCTGCACAAGCTCAAGCTGATTTGTGCTCATCCTTACAGCGTTCAGCCAGACACGCGGTTGCGCGACAACTCGCCGAAGCTGCAGTGGTTGATGCAGACGCTCGAGTCGATCAAAAGGGCTGGCAACGGCGACAAGGTCATCCTCTTTACCGAGTTGCGAGATATTCAGCGGGAACTGCAGCACGCGATTCAGCAGCATTTCGGGTTTCGGGCGACGGTCATCAATGGTGATACCAGTACCAGCAGTCAGAGCGCCAATAGCCGGCAGAGGCTGATAGATCAATTTCAGGAGCTGCCAGGTTTCGCCGTCATCATCCTGTCCACTATCGCCGTCGGATTCGGAGTGAACGTGCAGGCCGCCAACCACGTTATTCACTTCACGCGTTGCTGGAACCCGGCCAAGGAAGATCAAGCGACGGATCGGGCTTATCGGATTGGGCAGCAAAAGGATGTGTATGTCTACTACCCGACGGTTCGAGATGCGACGATGCCGACGTTTGAGGCGACTCTGGATGAGCTGCTGTGTAAGCGGCGAGCATTGGCGCGAGATATGTTGAGTGGGGCTTCGGAGCTTCAGGCTTCTGATTTTGAGGCGCTGCTTGGACATATGCCTGCCGACCGCAGTGAATTTTAACGGCTGATATCTGGCTATTTGCGTTGCAGCACCGACTTGCAAGAAAGCGCGTATAGTGAAGGCGGCCTATCTACAATAAGCGAAACACGATGATCGGAGAAGTTATGTTTGCTACTACAGATGATGGGAAAAGAATCCAGGTGAATCAAGATGGGACTTGGTTTTTTTGCGAGAATTCGATAAGGGATAGCCGCGTCTCTTTCAGAAAGTCCAGGTGGGGGATGAGCCCGAGTGAGGTAAAAGAGACCGAGCTTGGCGCTACCTGGAAAGATCATGACAACGTTTGTTATTTTATTTCTAGGCTCACCGATCTCGACTGCATGGCAATCTATGTTTTTGCTAATGATCAGCTTTGTCGAGGGAAATACTTAATCACGCAAGAGTTCGTTAATGAGAATAACTATATCTCCAGTCATGATTCGCTAAAAGAA
>NZ_JBJJMO010000017.1:0-63693 GCF_046231935.1 Pseudomonas sp. KCJK9111
CCCCAATACCAAACAAAGCTAAATAGTGAAACGCCTCAACACACAAATTCCCAAGCGAATCCGCTGATGAATGAAGGCTTTTGCGAACCTTATCAGCCCAATTCAATTTATCCATTACTCACTACTCCAAACAGATGCCGCAGCAAAATAGCAGTTCACCGTAAAGCTCAAGCTACTAGAGACTCTAGTCGGCTAATTTTCTGGACAAGTACCGGTGTTAGTATCGTGCTGCAGGTCTTGAAGTAGATGCCCACCATGGCGCCCAACTCCAGGTAGATGAACAGCAGCAGGATGTCATCCACGCTGATCCCACCTTTGCCGAGCATGTCCAGAAACGTCACCACAGCGGCATAGGCCGTTATCGCACCGATGCCGAACAAGGCCAGGTAGTGAAAGCCTTCGACGCACAGGTTGCCCAGCGAATCGGCTGAGCCGTGCAGGCCTTTGCGCAGTTTTTCTGCCCATTTGATGTTCATGATCGATGACTCCCCGAAGCTCTCTGAAAAATGATCCGCTACCTGTATGACGCTTGTGCCATGCAGTTAAAGGGCCAGGCACAGGGGCTTGGAAGGTGGTCGAGTGATGCAGGACACGCTCACCACCTGGGAAATTCAGGGTTGCGCGATTCAGGGAATGCCATTACTGTATATCGATACAGTAAATCGTTAACAGCAAAAAGGCATAGAGGTGATGAATGGCCGTCGAAGTGGTGTATCGCAGCAGCCGCGACCCGGAGCGCTTGTTCATGGATAAGGCCGAAGCAGACCGTCACGACAAGATGCTCGAACTGGCTGAGCGCCTGGCAGAAGTCCTGCACAAGGCTGTGCCATCGTTGAGCGAACAGCAGGTAGAAGAAGCCGGTATCTACATGGCCAAGAACCGCGATGTGTTCGCCAGGGCGTTCAAGAGCCAGCCCGACGCGCTGGGTGAACTGCTCGAGGGCGATGCTGCTCAATAGCGATCGCTGGGCCTTTGAGCGACGAGGTCTGGGGCGTTGTATTCAGTCGTACAACAAACGTTCTGCCAGCGCCTGCGCCACACGTGCAGGCGAACGCTTTTCAGCCTGGGCATGACCGAACACTTCGGTCAGGCGGGTGGGTATACGGGCAATATGGGCGGTGATCGCCTCCGCTTTTTCGCCCCTATGGGCCAGCGCTGAGTAGATCAGGGCACCCGCGTTGATCACGTAATCAGGTGCATACAGAATCCCCCGCCCTTCCAACTGGTCGGCAACCTGCAACGATGCCAGTTGGTTGTTTGCAGCACCTGCCACTGCCGCGCACCTCAACTGCATCACGCTTTGCCCATTCAATCCCGGGCCTATGCCGCAGGGGGCGAAGATGTCGCACGGTGTACTGGGTAACGCATCGTGGGCAATCGGTTGTGCGTCGAACTGCTCTACCGCAAGTCGCACTCGGCCAGGCTCCAGGTCGCTGACCAGCAGGTCTGCACCCGCTGCGTGCAAGTGTTCGGCCAGCGTGTACCCCACGCTCCCCAACCCCTGGATGGCGACACGCAGCCCTTCCAGGTTGTGGCTGCCCAGCCGCGCATGGGCGGTAGCGCGCAGGCCCGCGAATACCCCCATCGCCGCATGTGGGGCCGGGTCACCCAGCGCTGTTGTGCTGACAACATGGGAGGTGCCCTGCGCCAGGCAATCCATGTCCAGTGTCGAGGTGCCGCTGTCCAGGGCGATGAGTAGCCGCCCTTGCAAGCTATCGATACAGCGGCCGAATGCTTCGAACAAGGCAGCGCGGTCGTTCACCTGCGGGCTGCGCAGCATGACCGCCATGCCGCCCCCGAAAGGCAGGCCCGCCATTGCCGCCTTGTAGCTCATGCCCTGGGCCAGGGTGACTGCGTCGGTGATCGCACTCTCATGATCGGTGTAGGCCAGGTAGCGACAACCGCCCATGGCCGGCCCGAACCGCTCGCTGTGAATGACCACGACGGCCTCAAGGCCTGTCTGCGGATCGTTGAACAGATGCAGTGACTGAGTACGGGTGCTTTGCATCAGTGCGAACATGGCCTGGCTCCCCATGAGGTGCAGCATCCAGTATAGGCACCTGAAACGGGCGGGCCGGGCTACCGGACAACTGGACGAAACCGCTCTGGCCGGCTATTACTCAAGGGTGAGTGGAGAAGCCCATGAAGCCACGTCAAGCCTGCCTGGCCTGCCTTGAAAACACGCCTGCCGCCCTGCTGCAAGCTGCGCTGTGGATCGCCGCCGAACATGACCCAAGCGTCGATCCTGATGCCTGCCAGGCCGTGTTCCAGAACATGCAGCACACCATCAGCATTCACCTGCCCATGATTGGCGTCACTGAACTTGCCCAGCCGCTTTTGCGCCAGCTCAACGCGTTGGGTTTCCAACAGGATGAATACCTGCCGCTGCGTCCTCACGCTGCCTTGATGAACCATGTGCTGACAAGGCGACGCGGCCAACCGCTGGCCTTGGCCATCCTGGCACTGGAGTTTGCGCAGCGTCTGTCCATTCCACTCGAAGGCGTCGCCTTCCCTGGGCATTTCCTGTTGCGCGTGCCGGGTGCCGACCATTTGCTCGACCCCTGCGGCGGTCGGCGTCTTTATCCCAATGATTGCCGGGAGCTGCTGATCCGCCAGTACGGTCCTGGCACCGCCTTGAGCGCCGAGCACTTGCGCCCGGCCAGCGCCATGCAGATGCTGCAACGGCTGTCACGCAACTTGCGCCAGTTGCACACCAGTAATGACGCCCCACTCGCGGCGCTGATCGACGCCGAGCGCGTCATGCAACTGGGGCCCGCCCAGGTCGGCGACTACCTGGCCCGGGCAAGCCTGTACAGGCAGCTTGATTGCCCACACGCCGAGCGCTTCGACCTGGAGCGTGCATTATTGTTGACTGACGATCCTTTACAGCGGCTTGCACTGGGTGAGCGCTTGGGACAGTTGCCTTTGACAAGCCGCTCGATTCATTAGTTACTAAAAGAACTTAAATAACGAGCAGGTGCTTGAGCAACTATCACAAATAGTCTTACTTCAAGAGGTGATATGCCGTTTGGGCGAAACGACGGAACGCCTCTTTGTCCTTCTCATCAAATTGATCGTCTCCATTAGCATCTGCCGTGCCGTTAACCTTGTCATACACGCCGTTGGCGCCTGAGGACGACACGGAAATAGAAAACTCGGTTGTTCCACCCTCGTAGAACTCAATCAAGATCTCAGGGCTATTATCCCGGTCGATGTCTTCAACTGAAATACGGATCTCTTTTGTTGTCATTTCTGGACACTCCAATTCTGCTAGATGGAAACTCAATCAAGGCTGACGGCTTGCATCAGTTGTCAATGAGACTACTCGAACCCTACTAGCGGAACCACTGACAAATATATCAGTTGACCATTTGTCTATGTGATGCCTGGGCTTCTGAGCGGCAGGGCAATTCAGTTACTACCCACTCGCTTATTGTCCACCTGGAAGAGAAAGCAGCTTTTAAGGTGAAGACTGAGGTGTGCAGTTGATCTTGGTGCAGGACAGAGGCCGACCGACCAGCAATTGCTCAGTTATATATTGCCCGGAGAATGGCAATGAACGCACCTTTCATTATGGCGTATCGGGCTGGCGCGAAGGATGCGCCTGTATGAACGCCGGATGCTGCTGCGCCAACGCCGCCACCCTGCGAATGCGCGGGTAACGCCCAAGGTCGACCCCGAATCGCTCGGCGGCATAGAGCTGCGGTATCAGGTAGACATCCGCCAGGCCAGGCGCATCGCCCAGGCAGTAGCCACCCTCGCCGATCACCTGCTCGACAGCCCCCAGCCCCTGGCTTATCCAATGGCCGATCCATTGGTTGATCTGCACTTCATCCTGGCCCGCTTCACGCAGGCGGTTGAGCACGCTGACGTTGTGCAGGGGGTGGATGTCGCAGCCGATGATCGCCGCCACCCCACGCGCCTTGGCGCGCTGCGCCGCCCCTGCCGGTAGCAGCGCGGGCAGCGGATAGGCCTCTTCCAGGTACTCGATGATCGCTGGAGATTGCACGAGCAGCTCGCCACCGTCTGTACGCAGGGTGGGCACCCGGCCCTGGGCATTGATACCCAGGTAACCGGCTTGCCGATGCTCGCCTTGCAGCAGATTGATGGGGAGTGCCCTGAAGCTCAGCCCTTTGAGGGCCAAGGCAATCCGCACTCGGTAGGACGAGGTGGAACGGTAATAGGTATACAGCTCCATGCCTGCGTCTCCTCAGTTGGCCGCAATGACCCGACCACGGCACTCGCCGAACCCGATGCTCACCTCACCGTCGCACACACCCCGTGCCCGCAGGATGATTTCGTCGCCGTCCTCCAGAAACTTGCGCACTTCGCCATTGGGCAGCTCGACCGGGTGCTTACCGCCCTCGGTGATTTCCAGCAAGCTGCCATAGGACCCTGGGGTGGCACCTGACAGGGTGCCGGAGCCGAACAGGTCGCCGGGTTGCAACTGGCAACCGTTGGCACTGTGGTGCGCCACCAACTGGGCCACCGTCCAGTACATGCTGCGGGTGTTGCTCAGGGCCAGGCGGTGCGGCGCCTCCCCCTCCTCGCGCATGCGCTCGGTGAGCAGCAACACTTCCAGTTCGATGTCGAATGCACCCGCTGCCTGATCCCGCTTGTCGAGCAGGTAGGACAGCGGCTGGGGGTCACCTTGAGGCCTTGGCGGCTGAGCGCAGCGCAAGGGCGCCAGCGCCTCGGCCGTGACGACCCAGGGCGAAATCGTGGTCACGAAGCTTTTGGACAGGAACGGGCCCAGCGGCTGGTATTCCCACGCCTGGATGTCCCGCGCCGACCAGTCGTTGAGCAGGCACAAGCCCGCGATGTGCTCGGCGGCATCGCCGATGGGGATGGCCTGGCCGATGTCGTTGCCCTGCCCGATCCAGATGCCCAGCTCCAGCTCATAGTCCAGCCGCGCACAGGGGCCGAAGCTTGGTTCGCTCTGGCCGGCAGGCAATGTCTGGCCCTTGGGCCGGCGAACATCCGTCCCGGAGGGGCGAATGGTCGATGCGCGGCCGTGATAGCCGATGGGCACGTACTTGTAGTTGGGGAGCAAGGGGTTGTCGGGGCGGAACAACTTGCCAATGTTGCGGGCATGCTCGATGCCCACGTAGAAGTCGGTGTAATCGCCGATCTGGGCCGGCACATGCAACTGGCAGGTGCTGGCGGGATACAGCGCCCCCTCCAGCATTGCCTGGTGCTCGGACTGCTCACCGAGCAACTCGAGCAGCCGCTCCCGCAGCGCCACGCGCGCACCGCGCCCGAGTGCGAAAAACGCGTTCAAGGTGCCGCCCTGGGTGGCGAGTACCGCCGCCTTGGCCTGGCCTTCGAACAAACCCATGGCCAGCACCGCCTCGAGGTCGAGGATGGCATCGCCGATGGCCACGCCACAGCGTTTGGCTTCGCTGCCACGACTGAAGATACCCAAGGGCAGGTTCTGCAGCGGGAAGTCACTGTGCCCATTGGCGTGGCTCACCCAGCTGCGGGCAATGGCGGGTTGGTTCATGGGTTATCTCCGGTTCGGGTTGAAGGTGCTGGGCAAGGTGGCCCAGCAGCTGTCGTAGTCGGCCTGCAACTGCGGGCAGGACATGGCGTACTGGCTCGGGCGCAGCACCTGGCTGGTCTCGAACATGAACGCCATGGTGTTCTCGATCTTGTGCGGGGCAAGCTCGGCCGCGATGGCCCTGTCGCAGGTCTCGGCATCCGGGCCATGGGCACTCATCACGCTGTGCAGGGAGGCGCCACCGGGCACGAAGCCTTCGGCCTTGGCATCGTAGGCACCGTCGATCAGCCCCATGAACTCGTTCATCAGGTTGCGGTGGAACCATGGCGGACGGAAGGTGTTCTCGGCCACCATCCAGCGCGGGGGGAAGATCACGAAGTCCATGTTGGCAAGGCCATGCACGCTGGTCGGTGAGGTGAGCACGGTGAAGATCGAGGGGTCCGGGTGGTCGAAGCTGACTGTGCCCAAGGTATTGAAGCGACGCAGGTCGTACTTGTAAGGCACGTTGCTACCGTGCCAGGCCACCACGTCCAATGGGGAATGCTGGAGCTCGCACGCCCAGTGCTCTCCCAGAAATTTTTGTACCAGTTGTACCGGCCCGGTGGTGTGTTCATAAGCGGCCACCGGCGTTTCGAAATCGCGGGGGTTGGCCAGCCCATTGCTGCCAATAGGCCCCAGGTCCGGCAGGCGCAGGGGCGCGCCGTGGTTTTCAGCCAGGTAGCCACGGGCATGGCCATCGAGCAGTTCGACACGAAACTTCATGCCGCGGGGAATGACTGCAATTTCAAGCGGGCCCACCTGCATCACACCCAGCTCGGTGGCAAGGCGCAGCCGACCTTGCTCAGGCACCAGCAACAGCTCGCCATCGGCGTTGAAGAACACGCGCTCCATGGAGCGGTTGGCGCTGTAGATGTAGATGCTCACACCGCCAGGCGCGTTGGCAGGGCCATTGGCCGCCATGGGCAGCCAACCCTCGATGAAGTCGGTTGGCGCTTGCGGGATGGGCTGCGGGTTCCAGCGCAGGCGGTTGGGCGTGATCGAGCCCCCCGCCTCGTTCAGGGGCTGGCGCGCCAGGCGCTCGAAACGCGGATGGGCGGCTGAGGGCCGGATGCGGTACATCCAGGTGCGGCGCAGCTCATGACGGGCCATGGTGAACGCCGTGCCGGAGAGCAGCTCGGCATAGAGCCCGTAGGGGGTTTTCTGTGGCGAGTTCTGCCCGACCGGCAAGGCGCCTGGCAACGCTTCGCTGGTGAATTCGTTGCCGAAACCGCTGAGGTAGTGAAGGTCAGGTGCAGGGTCGCGATTCATCGATGCCTCCGGGCCGGGGCGGCCTGTGGGAGCAGTTGCTGCTGCCCGAGGGAACGGCGGCGCATCTGCATTGTTTTTATCGTAATCAGATTACGAATAACGTAATTTGCTCTGCGCCAGGCGTCAAGCTATAAAGGCGCGACTCGATGACTCGCGGATGACCCTACCGATGGCCAAAGCCAGCTCCCCTACCGACAACGGCAAGCAGAAGGTCCGCTCAGCCGAGGTAGGCACCGACATCCTCAAGGCATTGGCCGAACTCTCACCCTCCACGTCACTGTCCAGGCTTGCAGAGCATGTCCAAATGCCGGCGAGCAAGGTGCATCGTTACCTGCAAGCTCTGATTGCCAGCGGGTTCGCCGAACAGAATGCGGCTACCAATCATTACGGCCTGGGGCGCGAAGCCTTGCGCGTGGGCATGGCCGCGCTGGGCAGCATCGATGTGCTGAAAGTCGCCGCGCTGCCCCTCTCCCAGCTGCGTGATGAACTGAACGAGAGTTGCTTTATTGCGGTGTGGGGCAATCAGGGGGCGACCGTGGTAAGCATCGAACCGGCCGTACGCGCCGTCACCGTGGTGACGCAGATTGGCTCGGTATTGCCGCTGCTGACCTCGTCCACCGGACTGGTGTTCGCGGCCCATCTGCCTGAGCGGGAAACCGTGGACTTGATGGCGCGCGAGCTGACCCAGCTCAAGCAAGGGCCTGGGGATTATCAGACGGTGCTGGCAGGTATACGTGAACGCGGTCTGCACCATATCCACGGGCTGCTGATGCCGGGTGTGGATGCGCTGTCGGCGCCGATCTTCAACGCCATGGGGCAGATCGCTGCGGTGATGACGGTGGTGGGGCCCACGTCGATGTTTCATGCCGATGAACAAGGCCCTGCGGCACAGCGGCTTTTGGCTGCTACGCGCGAGGCAAGCTGGCGCATGGGGTACTGCCCAGCCCCTTGAGCACCGCAGACTGTTGCCTGGTATGTAACGGTGAATGTCGCCGTATGCGGTTTTTCCAGTCGATTCAATTGCTTATTATCGGATCACTGGCTGGCACCGAGGGCTCTCCCCCCGCTCACGGTGCCAGCCGGGTGTATCGACGTAGATTTTGAAGCTCCTTGATCTGACGTCTCGATTGACCGCTGCGAAAGGCAGCGGTTTTTTTTGCCTGCCGTTTGGTCCTCAGGAGCCCGGTTGCCACGTCATCGGGTCAAAACCTGGCCACTTTGAGCGAGCCGAACCCTTGGGCGGGTTCCCTGAACGCCAGGTAATGACGCAACACCTGTTGCGGCGCCTCGGTATGCGGATGGTGGCCAATACCCTGCAACAGCACGACATCGGCGGTCGGAACGTGTCGACGGTAGTGCTCGACCATGTGCGCGCCATAAAGGGGATCGACTGCGCCGGCGATCAAACGCAACGGCACCGCCCCCTGCAGCGCCTGCGTCCAGCGATCACGGTGCTGCAAGCGTTCAGGCACGTAGCTGGCAAGCCTGTGCAGCACGCGCGTGCCGCGATTGGCAGCCAGCATGCTCCAGAAGTCGTCGAGCACGCTTTCGCTCGGGTGGGTACATGGCCCATAGACACGGGTCAGGTGACGCACCAGGTCATCGCGGCTGAACGAGCGCGCCACCAGCCAGCCCAGGCGGCTTAGCAGCAGCTTCTGCAGCAACAGCATGCGACAACCTTCAGGAAACAGGCCGCTGTTGAGAAAGACGCAGCTGGCGATATTGGCGCGCTGCTCATGATGCCGAGCCAGCAGCTCCTGAGCCACGCTACCTCCGTAATCATGAGCTAGCACATCCACCGGCTGGTCGATCTGCAGGTGAGCCAGCAAGGCCTGCTGCAAGTCGGCCTGCTCCATCAGGCTATAGGCGTGATCAACTGGCTTGGCCGAATCGCCGAACCCCAGCATGTCGCAGGCCACCACCCGATAGCGCTGGGCCAGAGGGCCCCACAAATAATGCCAGTCCCAGCTGCCTGTAGGAAAACCATGTAGCAAAAGCAGGGGCGTTCCTTGCCCTGCGGTCCAGTAGCGGATGCTCTGGCCCCGGAATGTGAAACTCTGTCCCCGGGTACGCCAGACGCACAATGGAATTTCGGCCATGGGCATCGGAAGGCACCGGGTTAAGGGATGTGGACGCGATAAGGCAAGGCTGCTGTCATTGCATGTCACCTCGGCACTTGCATGTGCTCTCTGTGTCGAGACACAGTCTAGCCAGCGGCCGAGGCGCTTGAACTTGCGTTGCCAGCCAGCTTGATGACTGAGCGAGTCAGCTGCACCAGCGGTAGGCGCAGCCTGCCTGGTTGCCGGCTGCGTATCCGTCCTGCAAAAACGTCAGGCGCTCAGTGCCTGCACCAGTTCAGCCAGCCACGGCTCGGCATCGGTTTCCGGTGTCACGGTTTCGCTGGCATCGAGCCGCAACATGGGCAGCACCTCATGCACGCCAAGTTCGGCAAACAGTTCGCGCATCTGTTCGCCGCCACCGCAATAGGTATCGCCATAACTGGAGTCGCCCAAGGCGATGACTGCACCCGGCAGGCCACGCCAGTCGGCCGGCAGGGTGTCGCGCAGGGCGCTGTAGAGGGGCATGAGGTTGTCGGGCAACTCGCCCATGCCTGTGGTGGAGGTCACCGCCAGTACGGCCTGCGGGCCGAACGCCTGCAAGTCTTGCAAAGAGGCTCGGTTGGCGTGCCAGGCTTCCAGGCCAGCGGCCTTGAGCAGCGATTCGGCGTGACGGGCAACTTCTTCGGCGGTGCCGTACACCGATCCGGAAATAATGACGACTTTCATCAGGGAAAAGGATTCCGATACTGAGTGAAATCGTAGGATACTAGCACCCAGCGCTGGCACAAGGCCGTGGCAACGCCCGCGGCCCTCATTCCTTCACTGCATGACTCAGACATGATCAATGCGCAGTTGCTGCAATCAATGGTCGATGCCTCGGACGACGGTATCGTGGTCGCCGAACAGGAAGGCGACGACACCATCCTCATCTACGTGAACGCGGCTTTCGAGCGTCTCACCGGCTACAGCCGGGATGAAATCCTGTACCAGGACTGCCGCTTCCTGCAGGGGGACGACCGCGACCAACTGGGCCGCGCGCGCATCCGCAAAGCGCTGGCCGAGGGCCGGGCGTGCCGTGAAGTGCTGCGTAACTACCGCAAGGACGGCACCGCGTTCTGGAACGAGCTATCCATTACGCCTCTCAGGCATGCGGCTGATCAGCGTCTGTACTTCATCGGCATTCAGAAGGACATTAGCCGCCAAGTGGAAATGGAGCGCGAATTGGCCGAACTGCGCGCTCGTCCGAAAACCGGTGATGGCATGTGAACCAAGTCTGCGTTTCAGAGTCAACTCGGCCGTAGTACCCTTCATATCGAGTTTCAAAATGCCCCCCGACATGCTCTTGACCCAGGATGAGCTGGACTATATCCAGGATGTCCAGCATTCCCCGCAGTTCGACATGACCGAAGCCATGACGAGCCTCCTGGTCAATGGGGACAGCCGCATTCAGGGTCTGCTCACGCGCTTGGTCGCCCATGAGCAGGTGACCTTGCAGGCCCATGTCGACAACCAGCAGATCAGCATTCCGCTGCAGCTGATCGAGGACGAGTTTCATACGCTGCAATTGCAACTGGGCGCGCCCGATATCTTCGAGATAGGCCCCAGGCTGCGCCCATGGCGACTGACCCTTGATCCGCCCTGTGCGTTGCTCGACGCCCACGGTGACGAGAGCGGGCTCTGGGTGTGCGACATCTCTGTCAAAGGTGTGCTTGTGCATGTGCGCGACCGGCTAGACGCTCCTGATGTCTTCACGCTCCGATTCGCCCCGGACGGTGTCTGCCCCATCGAGCTTCACGGCAAGCTGGGCCGGCGTATCGACGGCTCCAAGGCCGCCTATGACCTGAGTGGCACTGCCCAGGAAGACATCGAACGCCTGCGCGATTTCATCCTCCACAAGCACCGGCTTGCTCACCCTGAGTTGCATACGCAAATGCCCGGCTGAAGACGACACCCGACGAACGCACCGTGTTCTCCCACGGCGGTGGCTTACGCCCGCTCGGTCGATACGCCATAATCCGCGCCCACTTCTTGCATGCCTAACTGAGTCGACCACCACCCCGGCCGACACAGCCAAGGGGCCAGCTACCCGCCAGCCTCGTCGTCAGGAGATACACGATGTCTAGATCCCCCGTCACCTTGATGGTGTCGCGGCGCGCCGCCGATGGCCGCTATGAAGAACTGCTGGCCTGGCTCCATGAGGGCGAACAGCTGGCCACCGACTTCCCTGGCTACCTGGGCTCAGGGATTCTCGCACCGCCGCGCGACGGCGATGAATTCCAGATCATCTTCCGCTTCAGCGATGAGCCGACCTTGCATGCCTGGGAACATTCGGCCTCGCGGCGCGCCTGGCTCAAGCGCGGCAACGGGCTGTTCGAGCGCCCCAGGGAGGCACGGGTCAGTGGCATAAACGACTGGTTCGGCACTGCCTTGGTGCGTAAACCACCCCGTTGGAAACAGGCCACGGCGATCTGGCTGGCATTCTTTCCGGTGTCACTGGCCTTTAACATGCTGTTCGGTCACTGGCTGGCAGGCATGGACCTGTTGCCACGCGTGCTTGTCAGCACCCTGGCGCTCACCCCCCTGATGGTGTACCTGTTCATCCCCCTTTCAACGCACCTGCTGGCGGGCTGGCTGCAGGGGTCGGCGGCACGCGAACACGCCTGGCGTAGCCGGTAGGCGCAGGCCACACACGCGTTGGGCAGTTGGGGTATGCTGGGCGGCAACCTTCGACACATACAGTTGACCGCCCCGAACATGAACAGCCCTATCCTGATAACCGGAGCCAGCCAACGCGTCGGGCTGGCCCTGGCCATGGAACTGGCCCAGGCCGGCCATACGGTGGTCAGTGCCAGCCGCAGCGTCCAGCCTCAATCGCCACACCCCAATATCATTCCGTTCACCGCAGACTTGTGCCAGGTGGCCGACCGCCAGGCACTGATCGACTACCTTTATAGCCATTACGATGGCCTGCGCGCCGTCATCCACAACGCTTCACTGTGGCTCGACGATGACCTGACCCACCTCGACACCATGTTCCGCCTTCATGTCGAAGCGCCCTATCATCTCAACCTGGCCCTGGGCGAGCTCTTGGCCAAGGTCGACAAGGCCGACATCATCCACGTCTGCGACGAAACGTCCTCACGCGGCAGCAAGAGCCACATCGGCTACGCCGCCACCAAAGCCGCGTTGCAGAACATGGTGTTGTCGTTCGCCGAAAAGTACGCACCCACGGTACACGTCAACGGTATTCTGCCTGGGCTGCTGATCCTCAAGGAGGGCGGCGATGAAGCCTATCGCCAGCAGACGCTGAAGAAGGCACTGCTGGAGTTCGAACCGGGCGCCGGGCCGCTGATCGAGACGGTCAAGTACCTGCTTGCCAGCCAATACAGCACCGGCAGCCAAGTGGTCATCAATGGTGGCCGCCACCTGAAAAACCGCATCATTTGAGAGAAGTCCATGACCCCACAGCAACAGCTCGAACTGGAAGCCGCCGCTTTCCGCCGACTCGTGGAACACCTGCGCTCACGCACCGACGTGCAGAACATCGACCTGATGAACCTGTCCGGGTTCTGCCGCAACTGCCTGTCCAAGTGGTACAAGGCGGCCGCCGATGAGCGCCAGCTGGACCTGAGCCTGGATGACGCCCGTGAAGCCATCTACGGCATGCCTTATGGCGAGTGGAAGGCCCAGTACCAAAAAGAAGCCAGCCCCCAGCAGCAGGCCGCATTCGAACAAGGAAAACCCCGTGACTGATCTGACTACCCTGCGCACCAGCCTGGCCAGTGGTGAACATGTGTTCGCCGATACCCTGGCATTCATTGCTGAGCACTATGCCTATCAACCCCAGGCCTTCAGCAACGGTGACGTCGAAAACGCAGCCGGGCAGAACGAAGGTTCATGCAAAACCTTGGGCCTGGCGTTGCTCGAGGGATTGAGTGATCGTGAGGCGCTGCTGGCCTTTGGCGAGCATTATCGAGATGTGCAGGCCACACCCGAGGGCCACGACCATGGGAATATCCGTGCGCTGATCGCGTACGGCCTGGCAGGCGTCAAGTTCGAGGCATTGCCACTGTCGCGCAAGGCTTGATGGGGGTCATCTATCCAGCGGTCTGCGCCCTGGAGTCGCGCACGGCAGCATGAAGACTGGGGCTGCTTGGCAGCCCCAGTCACCTGACCTCAGAGCGTTACAGCTGCACGCAATCGAACTGCACGTCGGTCGCCACATCTTCGTCGTAGTCGACGTCCGTGCGCTCGAAGCCGAACAGGTTCAGAAACTGCTTCTTGTAACCGGCATAGTCGGTCAGCTCGAACAGGTTCTCGGTGGTCACCTGTGGCCACATGGCCTTGCAGGCATCTTGCACATCATCGCGCAGTTCCCAGTCGTCCAGGCGCAGGCGGCCTTTCTCGTCGACCTGCGCCGGGGCGCCGTCGGTGCGATACATACGGTCACGGAACATGCGATCGAGCTGATCCTGGGTACCTTCGTGGACACCCTTCTCCTGCATGATCTTGAACACCATCGACAGGTACAGCGGCATGACCGGGATGGCCGAGCTGGCCTGGGTCACCACCGACTTGAGCACGGCCACATTGGCGCCGCCCTTGACCTCAGCTGCCAGCTTCTGGTCCAGGCGCAGGGCAGTGTCGTCCAGGTCCTGCTTGGCCTTGCCCAGGGCGCCGTGCCAGTAGATGGGCCAGGTGATTTCGGTGCCGATGTAGCTGAAGGCGACGGTGCGAGCGCCTTCGGCCAGCACATCGGCACCGGCCAGGGCGTCGATCCACAGCTGCCAGTCCTGGCCACCCATGACGGTCACGGTGTCGGCGATTTCCTGCTCGGTGGCCGGCTCGATGCTGGCCTCGATGATGGCGTCCTTGTTGGTGTCGATGGCCGTCGACTTGTACGGCTGGCCGATGGGTTTGAGCGCCGAGCGCACCAGTTCGCCCGTCTGTGGCAGCTTGCGCACCGGCGAGGCCAGCGAATAGATGACCAGGTCGACCTTGCCGCCCATGTCGTTCTTGATCAGCTCGATGACCTTGGCCCGCGCTTCGTCGGAGAAAGCGTCACCGTTGATCGACTTGCTGTACAGGCCCTCGGCCTTGGCGAACTTGTCGAACGCCGCCGCGTTGTACCAGCCAGCGGTGCCGGCCTTGGTTTCAGTGCCTGGCTTCTCGAAGAACACGCCCAGGGTGTCGGCCTTGAAACCGAAGGCCGCAGTGATGCGCGCGGCCAGGCCGTAGCCACTGGAAGCACCGATGACCAACACCTTCTTCGGACCATCCTCGCGCACGCCCAGTTTGCGGGTGGCTTCGATCTGGTCACGGACGTTGAGCTCGCAGCCCTTGGGGTGAGTCGTGGTGCAGATGAAACCGCGGACCTTAGGATGAATGATGGCCAATGTCTGTACCTCGTCTGGTTTATGCACGAAAACGCCACACAGGGCGCTTTCAGAGTGGACTGAGGGGTAAGACTCACCCCGCAGGTTAGGCGACACATCTTAAGGGTTGAGCGCAGCGATGCAAAATCGGTGGCCGGTTGGCGACACGGCACGCGGCCCGGACGCACCCTTGCCGCGCCGAGGCATTGATTCGGTTTTCCTATCAATGAGCAATAAAAACAAACTTAACAAATGAGCAAAATGCGCCGATGCTGGTTGCCCTCACCTTCAGACGGAGAACAACAACATGAACGAAGTGGTGATCGTCGCCGCGACCCGCACCGCCATCGGTAGCTTCCAGGGCGCACTGGCGGGCATCCCGGCCGTCGACCTGGGGGCAGCCGTGATCAAGCGGCTATTGGAGCAGACCGGGCTGGAGCCGGCTCAGGTCGACGAGGTGATCATGGGCCAGGTGCTTACGGCCGGCGCCGGGCAAAACCCTGCACGTCAGGCAGCGATCAAGGCCGGCCTGCCGTTCAGCGTGCCTGCCCTGACCCTGAACAAGGTCTGCGGCTCCGGTCTCAAGGCACTGCACCTGGGCGCCCAGGCTATTCGCTGCGGCGACGCTGAGGTGGTGATCGCCGGCGGTCAGGAAAACATGAGTCTTGCCCCTTATGTAATGCCTTCTGCCCGCACCGGCCAGCGCATGGGCCATGGTCAGCTGATCGACAGCATGATCAGCGACGGCCTATGGGACGCGTTCAACGACTACCACATGGGCATCACGGCTGAAAATCTGGTGCAGGAGTACGCGCTGAGCCGTGAACAGCAGGACGCCTTCGCGGCCGAGTCGCAGCGCAAGGCGGTGGCAGCCATCGCCGCTGGCCGCTTTGAGGCCGAAATCACCCCGATCGTGCTGCCACAGAAAAAAGGCGAGCCCAAGGTTTTCGCCCAGGACGAACAGCCACGTTCGGACACCACAGCCCAATCCCTGGCCAAACTGCGCCCTGCCTTCAAGAAGGACGGCAGCGTGACGGCAGGCAATGCCTCCAGCCTCAACGATGGGGCTGCGGCAGTGCTGCTGATGAACGCTGCAAAGGCCCAGGCATTGGGCTTGCCCGTGTTGGCCAGGATCGCGGCCTATGCCAGCGCTGGGGTCGACCCCGCCGTGATGGGGATCGCCCCTGTCTCGGCGACCGAACGCTGCCTGGGCAAAGCAGGCTGGCAACTGGCCGACCTGGACCTAATCGAAGCCAACGAGGCGTTCGCGGCCCAGGCGCTGGCCGTTGGCAAGGCGCTGGCGTGGGATACTTCGCGGGTCAACGTGAACGGTGGGGCGATTGCGTTGGGTCATCCCATCGGTGCATCCGGGTGCCGCGTGCTGGTCACCCTGCTGCACGAGATGATCAAGCGCGATGCCAAGAAAGGCCTGGCAACGTTGTGTATCGGGGGTGGGCAAGGCGTGGCCCTGGCGATCGAGCGCTGATCAACCGAGCCATGGGCACTTGGACGCCGCCGTGCACGCCCTAGCGGCGGCATCTGCCATGCACAATCAGGCGTTGGCTACCTGCAGGGCGTGGAACGTAGGTGGCGTAGCCTTGATCGGATCATTGAGCGCCTTGACCAGCCGGACCACTTCCTCACAGGCCTGCACGGCGACGCCCAGCGGGCTGTGCAGCAGTGAGCACGCCGTACCGATCCACAGTCGCTCCCCCAGACGCTCATTGGCTTCACACAGCCAGTGCCACTTGCTATCCAGGGCATGCTGGGCATCGTTTTCTGGGTCGACCAGGCCCAACGACAGCACTTTGTAGGCAGGCAGGCGGTCCAGGGTGGTCGTCAGCTGCTCAGGGTCGCTCACCAGGTCGATGTGCAAGCCGTCCACCGGCAGGTGCGCGGCCAGGCCAAGGTTGCCCTGCAAGCCACCAGCCCACGTCGCGATCAGCTTCTTCAACGGGGCGCGCTGCAGGATGTTGTAAACCCGCTCGTAGGCGTTCTTCCAGTCCTGCGGCAGCGCCTGGGCAAGGATCGGCTCATCGATCTGCACCCACTGCACGCCTTGTTCGGCCAGGCGATTGAGGACGGCGTCGTAGTGCGGAAGCAGTTCGTCGACAGATTCCAGCGCCAGGCTGTGCCCGTCTTGCGCCGCGCTTTGCCACAAATAGGTCAGCGGGCCAACGAGAACAGGTTTGACGGTGTGGCCAAGCGCGCTGGCCTGGGCCACTTCCTGTAGCAGCTGATCGGCAAGCAGGGTGAAATGCCGCGTCACAGGTGCATGTGGATCGCGCACTGCCCCGCCCTGCCAGTCCACATCGCCCACAGGCAACAGCTCGATACCGGCGTCTTTCTGCATCTGCCAATGACGTGCGCGAAGCGCATGGTCGTTGCCAGTGCGTGGAAAGCCCAGGTTATGCGCCAGTGCCATGTGTATGTCCCCAGTGTGCGGAAATGATGGGGGTATTTTCAGATCGATGAGCGTTTGAAACAAACTCAATAAATTTGAGATCAACTCAAGTTTCCCTCATGTTACTCGTGCTGGCGCACCCGAGACGCCTAGCCGTGTCTTGATCAGATCAATGCGCTGCGCAACCGGGCATGACCCATTCACGGGGCTGGCACACAATGCCAGCCTGCCCACACTCGGTGTTCCGTCATGAGCGTGCTCAAAACTGCCCTGCAACAACAGCAATTCGCTTGCGTCATGGAGTTCGTCCCCAAGCCGTCGGCAGAGCGTTTTGCGGCGATGGACGCAATAATGGCCCGCAGGCAGCTGTGTGGCTGGCCGATGACACTCGCCATTGGCGACCGGGTGAGCAGCCCGCTGGACATGTCACCCCTGGATGCCTTGGCCTGTTTCGAGCATCCGGTACCAGCCCTGCCCCACTTTTCCGGCAAGGACCGGGAGCGCCATCACCTGCTCGCCCAGATGCGGCGCATGGATGCTGCGGGCCAGCACCAGTTGCTGCTGCTGACAGGAGACCGCCTGCCAGGTCATACCCCAGGCAAGCGCCCGGTGCGCTACCTGGAATCGGTGGCAGCGCTGCAGATCGCTCGCCAGGCCTATCCACACTGGTGGCTGGGCGCAGCCCTCAACCCGTTCAAATACCGTGAAGAAGAAGGCGCCGCTCAGTACCTGAAGGCTGAAAAGAAATTGGCAGCCGGTGCCGACTTTTTCATCCTGCAGCTAGGTTTCGATGCTGCCAAGCACCAGGAGGCCATGCACTGGATGCGCCGCCAACGCGCACCTAAACCTATGCTGGCTTGTCTCATGAGCCTTACCCAAGGCCGTGCGGGCATGCTCGATCATGTCGCAGGTGTGACCGTCACCCCGTCGATGCGGCAAATGCTGGAAGCCGAGGCGGCGCAATCCAAGGCCTTTGCCCAGGCTCGCAGCATCGACCGTCTGGCCCTGCAGGTCATTGGGGTAAAGCTGATGGGCTACGCCGGTGTGCATCTGTCGGGCATCCATGAGCCCAGCCAGCTGCTTGCCTTGGAGGCACGCCTTGCGCACTGGCAGACGCAAGTGGCCACGCTGGAGCAATGGGCGCCTGCCTGGCAGGCTAGCTGGCAAATGCCTGGCCTACCGGCAGTGACGTTTCACCCACCGCAGGCGGCATGGCGCGAGGGAGAGTCGCGTGTCGTGGCTTCGTTTGCCCAGAAAGCCCGCTACCACGCCATGCATGGCATGCATGGCCTGTTGTTCAGCCGTCGCAACCCGGTGAGTCAGTTGTTCGGGTGGGCGGTTCGCCAGCCGATGTGGACGACAGGCCTGGGCGCCCAGGTGCTGCACAGCGTGGAGCGGGCCGTGAAGCGACCACTGCTTGGCTGCGACACCTGCGGTCGTTGCCGCCTGGAAGACACCTTGTACACCTGCCCCGAGACCTGCCCCAAGGGCCTGGCGAACGGCCCCTGCGGCGGTACCACCTTGAACCGGTGCGAGTTTGGCGATCGTGAGTGCATCCACAGTGCCAAGTACCGCACGGCCAAGGCGGTGCGGCAAACCGATGTGCTGGCCCAGCGCTTGATCCCTTGCGTGGAGCAGCACACCCGCCATCGAAGCTCCTGGCCGGGTTGGTTCGGTGGAAAGGCTCAGCCCGTCACTCGGCCGTTAGCGCCTCGAAGCCGGCGCGAATCGTAGCTTCGGGAAGATCATCGGCAATGAACACCATGACGCTCTCGCGCGGTTCGGCCTCAGCCCATTCAGCGTCCCAGTCGAACCCGTAGAGCTTGAGCACGCCCTGAAACACCAGCTTGCGATCCTCGCCCGCGATATTGAGCACGCCCTTGTAACGCAACAGTTGCGTACCATGGGTTTCCAACAGGCCATTCATGAAGTCGCTGAGGCGGTCGATGTCCAGCGCCTTATCGGTGCGCAACACCAAGGTGGCGATACGGTCCGGGGTGGCGGGTTTGAGTACTGGACGCAGGGTGGGTTTGAGGTTGGCGCCCAGATCCGGGTTGAGGTTGAAGCCGCGTACATCGAGCAGTGCACCCAAGTCGATGCGGCCTTGTTCGACCACATGCATGGCGGCCCGCCCATTGATGCGGGCCAGGCGCTCGCGCAAGGCTTGCACGGTGGCCGGTTCCACCAGGTCGGTCTTGCTCAGCAGCAGGCGATCGGCAAAGCCCACCTGAGCCTGGGCGATGGTCTGGGTCAGGTGGACGTCGGCGTGAGCGGCGTCGACCAGGGTGATGATGCCGTCCAGGATGTACCGCTCGCGCAGCTCTTCGTCGATGAAGAACGTTTGAGCCACAGGCGCGGGGTCGGCCAGCCCTGTGCACTCGATCACCAGCCGATCAAAGGCAATTTCGCCAGCATCGAGCCGCTCCAGCAGCAGGAACAGCGCACGGGTAAGGTCGCCATGGATGCTGCAGCACACACAGCCGTTGGCCAGGGTCATGACCTGCACCGGCTCGTCGCCGAGCAACTGGCTGTCGATGCCTGCTTCGCTGAACTCGTTTTCGATCACGGCCAGCCGCAGGCCGTGCTCGGCCTTGAGCATGTGCTTGAGCAGCGTGGTCTTGCCGGCACCGAGAAAGCCGGTCAGTACGGTTACGGGAATCGGGGTCTGCACGCAGAACATCTCCTGTTCGGAAAAAACACAGGCCCCACCGCGACAGGCCTGCGCTCATCGCCAGCGCCTGCCCCCAAGGGGAGCGGGCTTGTCGATGACCACAGGCTGCCGACGATGGGGCCGGTACAGCTTAACGCTTTGGGCTTAACAGCACTTTGGCCCGGACTTGCCACCATAACGTGCTTCCTGGCGCTCTCGGAAGAACGCTTCGTACGTCATGACCGGTTTGTCCGGATGCGTCTTGTTCATGTGTTCGACGTAATTGTCGTAGTCAGGCATGCCCACCATCAGGCGTGCAGCCTGCCCCAGGTATTTGCCCAGCCGACCCAGGTCATTGAACATCGCAGCAGTCCTCTCAAGCGTCAGGCAGGGCCTGGAACGGGGTTTCCTTGTCGGTCCGCTCTTTGCGACCCCAGGCGGCGTAACCCACCTTGATCGCGAAGAACAGAATGCTGAATACCACCAGCAGGAACAGGATGGTCAGCCCGGCGTTGGTGTAGGCGTTGTAGATCACGTGCTGCATCTGCCCGATGTCCTTGGCCGGTGCCAGCACCTGCCCAGCGTCCAGTGCGGTGCTGTATTTCTTGGCCAAGGCCAGGAAGCCCACGGCCGGGTTGGGATCGAACAGCTTGATCAGGCCGGCCGCCGTGGTGCAGATCAGCAACCAGGTGGCTGGCAGCAGCGTGACCCAGATGTAGCGCTGGCGCTTCATCTTGATCAGCACCACGGTGCCCAGCATCAACGCAATACCGGCCAGCATCTGGTTGGAGATGCCGAACAGCGGCCACAGCGTGTTGATACCCCCGAGCGGATCGATCACGCCTTGGTAGAGCAAGTAGCCCCACATGGCGACGCAGCCTGCGGTGGCCAGAAGGTTCGCGCCCCACGATTCGGTGCGCTTGAGCGCCGGCACGAAGCTGCCGAGCAAGTCCTGCAGCATGAAGCGCCCGGCACGGGTACCGGCGTCCACGGCGGTGAGGATGAACAAGGCCTCGAACAAAATGGCGAAGTGATACCAGAACGCCATGGTGTTCTCGCCAGGCAGCACTTGGTGAAGAATCTGCGCGATACCCACGGCCAATGTCGGTGCACCGCCGGCGCGGGCCAGAATGGTGTGCTCGCCGATGTCACGGGCAACCGCCTCAAGCTGCTCGGGCGTGATCAAGAAGCCCCAGCTGCTGACCGTCTGCGCCACCGAAACCGTGTCTGCACCGACCACGGCAGCCGGGCTGTTCATGGCGAAATACACGCCCGGCTCGATCACCGAGGCCGCGACCATGGCCATGATTGCCACGAACGATTCCATCAGCATGCCGCCGTAGCCGATGTAGCGGGCGTTGGTTTCGTTGTCCAGCAGCTTGGGCGTGGTGCCCGACGAGATCAGGGCATGGAACCCTGAGACCGCGCCACAGGCGATGGTGATGAACAGGAACGGGAACAGCGTGCCTTTCCAGACCGGGCCGGTGCCATCGGTGAACTGGGTCAGCGCTGGCATCTTGAGCTCAGGGGCGATGATCAGGATGCCGATGGCAAGGCCCACGATGGTGCCGATCTTGAGGAAGGTGGACAGGTAGTCACGCGGGGCCAACACCAGCCAGACCGGCAGCACGGCTGCGACGAAGCCGTAGCCCACCAGCATCCAAGTGATTTGAACACCGGTGAAGGTGAAGGCTGGGCCCCAAACCGGATCCGCGGCAATCTGGCCGCCCAGCCAGATGGAAGCCAGCAGCAGCACCACGCCGATGAGGGAAATCTCACCAATGCGGCCGGGGCGGATGTAGCGCATGTAGACGCCCATGAACATGGCGATCGGGATGGTCGCCATCACCGTGAACATGCCCCAGGGGCTCTCGGCCAGGGCCTTGACCACGATCAGCGCCAGCACCGCGAGGATGATGATCATGATCAGGAAACAGCCGAACAGGGCGATGGTGCCCGGAATGCGGCCCATCTCTTCGCGCACCATGTCGCCCAGCGAGCGGCCGTTGCGGCGAGTGGACAAGAACAGGACCATGAAGTCCTGGACGGCACCGGCCAGTACCACACCGGCAATCAGCCAGAGGGTGCCGGGCAGATAGCCCATCTGCGCCGCCAGTACCGGGCCGACCAAGGGGCCTGCGCCAGCGATGGCCGCGAAGTGGTGGCCGAAGAGGATGTGCTTGTTGGTTGGAACATAGTCCAGACCGTCATTGTTGAGCACCGCAGGGGTGGCGCGGCGTGGATCGAGTTGCATCACTTTGGTGGCGATGAACAGACTGTAATAGCGGTAGGCGACCAGATAAATGGCCACTGCCGCGACCACGATCCACAAGGCATTGATCGCTTCGCCACGGCGCAGGGCGACAACACCCAGCGCGCAGGCTCCCAGGACTGCCAGCACCAGCCACGGGAGGTGGCGTAGCAGGCTGTTGTTATTGTTCATAGTTGGCTTCCAGCTGAGAGGTTGGAATGAATGGCCCTTGGAGTCTAGGGCCTGCCTGCCGGCTTTACCATCTCCAATTACGCCAGATGCCGCAGGCCCGAACCCGCTCTAATGCGGGGCTCATCCTCGGTTGCCAGCCCCTTTCAACGCATGTCTGGGTCTGGCAACTGGCATTCCTGACAGTTGTGGGGAAATCGGCTGTCGCTTTCAATGACCCTGCAGCCAATGTGAACCCCAGGTCCAAGGGATACAAAAACTTGTCCAGGGGCCTCGCACAACTTGTCGGAACACCACGAGGACTTAGTCATGACACAAAAAAACCAACCTAGCAGCCCCCCAATTACCCCCGCTCATGGCGGTATTTCAAAGCCTGAATCGCGGGCCTTCATTGCAGAGAAGAACGGCAAGATCGAAGGCAACCTGCAGTACGGAATAGAAGGTGGTAAATTCTTCCCCGCTACACAGGGAGGGCTTCTGGACCCTGATGCAAAGGATGACGTGCGCAATATCGCGCCACCCGCTGACGGCCAGATTGCAAGCGCGCAGAGGCCTGGAGCAGCCTATCTGGATACCCCTGGCCAGCATTGGGATAAGCACCAGGTCAAGAGCGGCTCTACCCTGGACTTCACATGGGCCTTCAGCGCACAGCATAAATATCGCCGTTTCAATTACTTCATCACCAAAGCGGGCTGGGATTTCAATAAGCCTTTGGCACGCGACGCCTTCGAAGCCACGCCATTTGCTACCTTCCTGAATCCGCATCAACCTTACTGGGGCTTCGGCGAACGAGAAATGTGGCCTGGCAACCCAACGGTTCATAACCTGCAACTGCCGGAGCGCGAAGGCTACCATGTGCTGCTTGGCGTCTGGGAGATTGCCGAAACCGATAAAGCTTTCTATCAGGTAGTGGACCTGGACTTCATCAAGTAGCCTTGCCTGGCAAACAACGACGTCATCATGGCTGGTCTATAGTCTGAACATCAGATGAGGACTCGCCATGACCCCGCCATCTTCCGAACGTCGCCGCTTCCAGCGCATCGATTTCGACGCACCTGCCGAACTTCGCCAAGGCGAACAGCGCTGGCCTGCCAGACTGATCGATCTCTCCCTCAAAGGCCTGTTGGTCGAGCGCCCGACCGACTGGACCCCGGACCCTACCCAGAACTACGAGGCCGTTATTCAGCTCGACGCCGATACCTGGGTGAAAATGCAGGTCGAACTGCGCCATGAAGAATCCACGCGGCTGGGCTTCGTGTGCCTGTACATCGACATCGACTCCATGAGCCACCTGCACCGTCTTGTGGAACTGAACATTGCCAACAGCACCGGAATGATGCGTGAGCTGCGCGAATTGATCGAATAACAGGATCTATTAGCTGGCTAACTGCCTGACCACCGCCCCTTTCCTGTCCATCTAGACAGCTTCCTGTCTGCCTCAGGCACCGTTGTATACACCCTCTTTTTACAAGCGCTTTGGGTTGGTATGCCTCCTGCAACGAGGACGCGTACGCCCCAAGGCTGCCCATGACGGCGCTTGGATCAAAAAATTGTATACAATTTGTGTAGTACCTGTAGGCAGTAACTGACTACAGTAGCTCCACAACAATAAACAGAGAGCTTGCGCCATGACTACGTCCACAAGCACGTCTCCTGCCCAGCGGCCAGAGGACGAAAACCTCGGCCTGGGTGCCAACCTGGCCTACGGCCTGCAGCACGTGTTGACCATGTATGGGGGGATCGTTGCCGTACCCTTGATCCTGGGGCAGGCCGCAGGCCTCAATGGCGCAGAAATCGGCATGCTCATCGCCGCTTCGCTGTTTGCAGGTGGCTTGGCGACCTTGCTACAGACCCTGGGTCTGCCATTCTTCGGCTGCCAACTACCCTTGGTGCAAGGGGTGTCCTTCGCAGGGGTCGCCACCATGGGCGCCATCCTCAGCAGTGAGAGTGGGGGCGGGCTGCCGGGGGTACTGGGCGCGGTGATGGCCGCCTCGCTGATAGGGCTGCTGATCACCCCGGTATTCTCACGCATCACCAAGTTCTTCCCACCGCTGGTCACCGGCATCGTGATCACCACCATCGGCCTGACGCTGATGCCGGTGGCCGCGCGCTGGGTGATGGGTGGCAACAGCGCCTCACCTGACTTCGGCAGCATGGCCAACATCGGCCTGGCTGCCCTCACTTTCGCCATCGTGCTGCTGTTGAGCAAACTGGGCAGCGCGACGATATCCCGGTTGTCCATTCTGCTGGCGATGGTGGTCGGTACGCTGATCGCCTGGGCACTGGGCATGACCGACTTCAGCAAGGTTACCGAAGGCCCTGTTTTCGCCTTCCCGACGCCCTTCCACTTCGGCATGCCGGAATTCCACATCGCGGCCATCTTGTCGATGTGCATCGTCATCATGGTGACGCTGGTGGAAACCTCGGCCGACATCCTGGCCGTGGGTGAGATCATCGGTACCAAGGTCGACTCCAAACGCTTGGGCAATGGCCTGCGTGCCGACATGGCCTCGAGCATCCTCGCACCGGTGTTTGGCTCGTTCACGCAAAGTGCATTCGCCCAGAACGTGGGCCTGGTCGCCGTGACTGGCGTGCGCAGCCGCTACGTGGTGGCCACCGGCGGTGTGATCCTGGTGGTATTGGGCCTGCTACCGATCATGGGGCGCATCATCGCCGCGGTGCCTACCCCCGTGCTGGGCGGCGCGGGCATCGTGTTGTTCGGCACGGTGGCAGCCAGCGGCATCCGCACCTTGTCCAAGGTCAGCTATCAGAACAACGTCAACCTGATCATCGTCGCCGCGTCCCTGGGCTTTGGCATGATCCCGATCGCCGCACCGGCCTTCTACCACCAGTTCCCCAACTGGTTCGAAACCATCTTCCACTCAGGCATCAGCTCGGCGGCAATCATGGCCATTGTGCTGAACCTGATCTTCAACCATTTCACGGCGGGCAACTCGGACCAGCAGTCGGTGTTCGCTGCCGGCTACGAACGCACCATCCGCTACTCGGATATCTCCGCACTGCGCGACGGTGACTATTTCAAGGATGGCAGGCTATTCGATGCCGAAGGCCATGAGGTACCGATGAAGGGCCAGGACGAGCACGGCAGTGAGCCGGTCAAGCGCGCGGCAGTCGCCGAGCACTGACCCATCACGTGGGTGTTGTACAGGGCCGATGCGCATCGTCGGCCCTTTTTTTCGCCTGTGGATTATTCGAACAAGGCGTCCAGCGCCTGCTCAAGGCGCGTCACGGCGATCACCTGCAACCCTGCAGGCGCCTCCTTGGGTGCATTGCCCTTGGGCACGATGGCGCGCTTGAAGCCGTGCTTGGCAGCTTCCTTCAGCCGCTCCTGGCCACTGGGCACAGGCCGCACCTCACCAGACAGGCCGATTTCCCCGAACACCAGCAGGCCATGGGCCAGCGGCCGATTGCGCAGGCTGGACATGACGGCGGCGAGCAACGCCAGGTCCGAAGCCGTTTCCAGCACTTTCACACCGCCCACCACGTTCAGGAACACATCCTGATCGTGGGTCGGGATGCCCCCGTGCCGGTGCAATACGGCCAGCAGCATCGCCAGACGGTTCTGATCCAGGCCCAGGGTGACGCGGCGCGGGTTGGCCAGGTGGCTGTCATCGACCAGTGCCTGGACCTCGACCAGCATCGGCCGGGTCCCTTCCCAGGTGGCCATCACGACGCTGCCAGGGACTTCTTCCTGGGTGCGATTGAGAAAGATCGCCGAGGGGTTGGAGACTTCTTTCAAACCTCGGTCGGTCATGCCGAACACGCCCAGCTCATTGACCGCGCCGAAGCGGTTCTTCACCGCCCGCAACAGCCGCAGGCGACCGTCGGACTCGCCCTCGAAATACAGCACGGTATCGACCATGTGCTCCAGTACCCGCGGGCCTGCCAGCGAGCCTTCCTTGGTCACGTGGCCCACCAGGAAGATTGCCGTGCCACTTTGCTTGGCATAACGCACCAGCAGCGCCGTACTTTCACGCACCTGCGCCACCCCGCCCGGGGCGGACTGCAACTGTTCGGTGAAGATGGTCTGGATGGAGTCGATCACCATCACCCGTGGCTTTTCCTGACGGGCGGTGACGATGATGGTCTCGATGCAGGTTTCGGTCATGACCTTGAGCTGGTCCTGGGGAAGGCCCAGACGCCTGGAGCGCATGGCCACCTGCTGCTGGGATTCCTCGCCGGTAACGTACAGCGCCGGCATGCCGACGGCGATGTTGCACAGGGTCTGCAGCAGGATCGTCGATTTGCCGATCCCAGGGTCGCCACCGATCAACACCACGGAGCCATCGACCAGGCCACCGCCCAGCACACGGTCGAGCTCGGTGCTGCTGGTGGTGAAGCGCGGGATCTCCTCGACGCTGACCTCAGCCAGGGTCTTGATCTGCGCCTGCTGCCCCGTCCAGCCCGCGCGACCCGTGCTGGGTGCTGCGGCGCCGCCGCTCTCGATCATGGTTTCGACCAGCGTGTTCCAGGCGCCACACTCGCCGCACTGGCCAGCCCATTTCGGAAAAGTCGCGCCGCACTCGGTGCAGCCATACAAGCGCTTGGCCTTGGCCATGGGTGAGTGCCTCCGGGCAAAACCTGCATGATACCCGAGCCTGACCGTGTCCCGAATGCCTTGGGATGCGACAAAACTATTCGGTGCGACGGAAGTCACTACCCCTGAATGCAGCGCATGAAGCGTTTAAGTGGCTTACACTGCGTTTACCTCACCATTTGTTACAAAGGAATCGAAACATGGGCATGATCAGTGAGTTCAAGGCCTTCGCGGTCAAAGGCAATGTCGTCGACATGGCGGTAGGTATCATCATCGGCGCGGCCTTCGGCAAGATCGTCTCGTCCTTCGTCGGCGACGTGGTCATGCCACCGCTGGGCCTGCTGATCGGCGGCGTTGACTTCAGCGACCTGGCCATCACCTTGAAGGCGGCGCAAGGCGACGTCCCGGCCGTGGTGCTGGCCTATGGCAAGTTCATCCAGACCGTGATCGATTTCGTGATCATCGCCTTTGCGATCTTCATGGGCGTCAAGGCCATCAACCGGCTCAAGCGCGAAGAGGCCGTGGCGCCAAGCGTACCGCCCGCGCCGTCCCCCGAGCAGACCCTGCTTACCGAGATCCGCGACCTGCTCAAGGCTCAGAACCGGCCCTGAAGTGCACCGCTACAGGCTGCAGGAAGCGGCAAAGCTCCACGCACCGCTGCGCCCCTGTAGCCTGTAGCGGCACGCCGGCTACCAGTACGTCTCGACGGCCACCTGGCCCGGCCGTTTGCTAAGGCTCAACTGCAGATCACGGGCCTTGAGCACCTTGCGCGTTTCATCGATCATTTCAGGGTTGCCGCACAGCATGATTCGCGAATGCTCCGGTGACAGCTCAAGCCCTGCCGCCCTTTCCAACTCGCCGCTTTCGATCAAGGTGGTGATGCGCTGATTCAGGGCGCCTGGATGTCGCTCACGTGTCACGACCGGGATGAACTGCAACTTGCCGGCATGCTCGGCCAGGTACTCACGCTGCTCCAAGCCAGCGATCTCGCTCAAATAGGCCAACTCCTTGGCCTCACGCACCGAATACACCAGCTTGATGTTGTCGAAGCGTTCCCAGGCTTCGAAGTCCTGCAAAATCGACATGAACGGCGCGATGCCTGTACCCGTGGCCAGCAACCACAGGTCGCGTCCGTCGACAAAACGGTCGAGGGTGAGAAAGCCAAAGGCTTGCCGCTCAACCAATAGCGTATCGCCCTCGCCCAGTCGGCTAAGCTCACTGGTGAACTCACCGCCCGGCACTACGATTGAAAAGAAATCCAGGTATTCGTCGTGGGGTGCACTGACCATGGAATACGCGCGCCAGACCACACTGCCGTCAGCCTTGGTCACGCCCAGGCGAGCGAACTGACCGGAGCGAAAGCGAAAACCCGCATCACGGGTGACCCGCAGGCTGAAGAGGTTCGGCGTGAGCGGCTGAACCTCGAGCAAGGTCTGGCGGGTGAATTTTTCGTCGCTGGCGGTCATGTCGGGCTCCATGTCTTGAGTCCCTACAGTGTCGCGCAAAGCGCCCGCGATAAAAACCACTGGGTTTTTGCGGCTTCGAAAGTTGTACAAAGATATGCAGAAGTACTGCACAGTTATAGCGAAAAAGACGGACACATGTATTTGAATCTATCTACACTGGCTTCGAACCCATATGGACTGGGCCGCGCCGCCCTTGGAGATTCGCATGTTTCACTGGAACCCCGAGCACCTGCACGCCCTGGTGAGTGAGCGTAACCCACGGAAGCTGTTCGACATCGCGGTGCATCTGGTTCAGGACCTGGGTTTCGAGAATGTGGGACTTAAGCTTCGCATTCAGATTGCTACCCAGACACCGCGGCACTACTTGTACAGCAATTACCCCAGGGCATGGATCGAGCGCTACCAGCGCGAAGAATTCTACAAGCAGGATGCAGCGGCTGCGCTCAGCCACAGCTCGACCACGCCAGTGGTATGGAGCGATGAGGTCTACCGCGAGGTACCGCATTTTCGCGAGGCAGCCTGCAAGCATGGCCTGCGTCATGGCTGGACCCAGTCCTTGCATGACCTGCAGCACAACGAAAGCCAGATGAGCGTGTCCAGGCCGCTGCGCAGCGTCGAGACCGCCGAGCTTTTCGAAAAAGCCGGAGCCATCCAATGGTTGTCCCATACCGTACATGCGGTGCTGACCGAGCATCACCTCGATGCATTGTGCCCCTCCCAGCCCAAAATGAGCGAACGCGAGTTGGAAGTGCTGAAGTGGTCGGCGGCAGGCAAGACTGCTTCCGATGTCGCCTGCATCCTGTCGCTGTCGCAGAGTACGGTGAACTTTCACATTCGCAGCGTGATTACCAAGACCAACGCCGCCAACAAAGCGGGCGCTGTCGCCATTGCCGCGTTGCGCGGCTGGATCTGATCCCGGGCCTGCGAGCCCAGCCAAAGCCCTGTAGAATCGCTCGACTAGGCCTGCAGCGAACGGTTGCGGGCAGCTTTGTACCCGAGCCAGATTGCCATGCCCCTGTTGACCACGCCCTTCGCCGAACTTGATCTGATCCGCCAGCCGGACCAGGCCAACGATCCCTTGCAGGCCTTTGACGCCGCCGATGAGTACCTGCTCGAACAATTGCATGCCCAAGCGTTGCCAGCCGGCAGCCGTGTGCTAGTGCTCAACGACAGTTTCGGGGCGCTGGCGGCAAGCCTTGCCAGGCACCTGCAGGTGACCAGCAGTGGCGACTCCTACCTTGCTCAACTCGCGCTGGCCAAAAACCTGGCACGTAACGGCCTGCCCGCAGACAGCGTTTCGTTCGTGCCTGCCTGTCACCCCTGGCAAGGCCCCTTCGATCGGGTAGTGGTCAGGGTGCCCAAGACGCTTGCCTTGCTCGAAGAGCAACTCATTGGGCTGCAAGGGCATCTGGCGCCGCAGGCGCAGGTGATTGCCGGGGCCATGATCAAGCACCTTCCCCGTGCTGCCGGCGACTTGCTGGAAAAGTATGTCGGCCCTGTGCAAGCCTCGCTGGCACGTAAAAAAGCCCGGCTACTGACCGCCACGGTGGATGCGCGCCCTGCCTTCACATCGCCCTACCCCAGCCGCTATCGCCTCGAATCGCCAGCGCTGGAGTTGCTCAACCATGCCAATGTCTTCTGTCGTGAAGGCCTGGACATTGGCACACGGGCATTTCTTCCGCATCTGCCGGATAACCTGGGCAACGCCCGGGTCGCGGACCTGGGTTGCGGCAATGGCGTGCTGGCCATCGCCAGCGCCCTGAAAAATCCAGACGCCCAGTACACCCTGGTGGACGAGTCGTACATGGCCGTGCAATCGGCACGGGAAAACTGGCAGCTTGCGCTGGGTGATCGGCCAGCCGACTTCCTGGCCGCAGACGGCCTGGCCGGCATCGAAAAACAATCCTTGGATGTGGTGCTGTGCAATCCACCCTTCCACCAGCAGCAGGTGGTGGGTGACGTGCTGGCCTGGCGCATGTTCCAGCAGGCGCGCGAGGCGCTGGTGGTCGGCGGCGCCTTGTACATCGTGGGCAACCGCCACCTTGGCTATCACAGCAAGCTTGCCCGCCTGTTCCGGGGCGTGGAGCAGGTGGCGGCAACGCCCAAGTTCGTGGTGCTCAAGGCGCGCAAGTAACTGTCGACAGGGTGGAGCACCGTACGGCGCCTGGGTGAGCAGGCGCGTCCGGCGTACTACCGGCTGATGCCGGGGTTCAGTGGGTGGTCAAGCCGGCTGCGCTCATGAACAGGCGCATCAACCAGGCCGCCACACCCAGCGCGGCCACACTCAACGCCCAGATCAGCACCAGCCAGCCCAGGCGCTGCCACAACGGTTTCTTGCCTGCCACGTCCTGATCACGGGTCATGGTGCAGCCTCCTAGTGATAGCCCTGGTCATGGGTGACCTTGCCGCGGAACACATAGTAGCTCCAGAAGGTGTAACCCAGGATCAGCGGGAGAATGAACAGCGTTCCCACCAACATGAAGCCCTGGCTTTGCGGCGGCGCGGCAGCCTCCCAGATCGAGATCGATGGCGGGATGATATTGGGCCACAGGCTGATGCCCAAGCCGCTGTAACCCAGGAAAATCAGCCCCAGCGTCAGCAGGAACGGTGTGTAGTTCGCGCTGCGGGCTACTGCCTTGAACAGGTTGTAGAAGGTCAACAGCACCAGGATCGGCACCGGCATGAACCATACAAGGTTGGGCATGCTGAACCAGCGGTCGGCAATCTGTGGATAGGCGATTGGCGTCCACAGGCTGACGACACCCATTACGGCCAGCAACACGAGTGCCAGCGGCCGCCCCAGCTTGTGCATCTGCTCCTGAAGCGGCCCTTCGGTCTTCATGATCAGCCAGGTACACCCCAGCAGCGCGTAGGCCACGATCAGCCCCAGGCCGCAGAACATGCTGAAGGGTGTCAGCCAGTCCAGCGAGCCACCGGCGTAGTGGCGGTCCACCACCTTGAAACCTTCGATGAAAGCGCCCAGCGCTACGCCCTGGAAGAACGTCGCCACCAGAGAACCCCAGATGAACGCCTTGTCCCACAGATGGCGGCCAGCATCGGTGGCCTTGAAGCGAAATTCGAAGGCCACGCCACGGAAGATCAGGCCGATCAGCATCAGGATCAGCGGCAGATAGAGCGCTTCGAGCACAACCGCGTAAGCCATTGGGAACGCGCCGAACAGCCCCGCGCCACCCAGCACGAGCCAGGTCTCGTTGCCATCCCAGACCGGTGCGACCGTGTTCATCATCACGTCCCGGTCACGCTCTTGTTTGACGAAGGGGAAGAGCATGCCGATGCCCAGGTCGAAACCGTCCATCACCACGTACATCATGACGCCGAAGATGATGATGACGGCCCAGATCAGTGGAAGATCGATACCCATGGCTCAGTTCCCCTTGCTCAGGTCTGCAGTGGTGGCATCGCTGCCTTCCTCGGCGGCGGACAATGGCCGCGCCGGCGTGCGTTTGCGGCCAGGACCGCCCGGACGCTGCTGATCGCCTTCGCCGGTATGCGGGCCCTTGCGCACCAGGCGCATCATGTAGGCGAACCCCGTGCCGAACAGGGCGAAGTACACCACCACGAATGCCACCAGGGTGAACCCCAGCTGGGTATAGCTGTGGTTGGAAACGCCGTCGGCGGTGCGCATCAGCCCGTAGACCACCCAGGGCTGGCGGCCGATTTCGGTGGTGAACCAGCCGGCGAGGATTGCCAGCAACCCGGAAGGCCCCATCCAGGTCACGAAGTGCAGGAACGGCCGCGAGGTGTACAGCTTGCCGCCCTTGCGCAATACAAGGCTCCACACGCCAGCGGCGATCATCAGCATGCCCAGCGCCACCATGATGCGGAAGGACCAGAAGATGATGGTGGAGTTGGGCCGGTCTTCAGGCGGGAACTCCTTCAAGGCCGGCACCTGCTTGTCCAGGCTGTGGGTGAGGATAAGGCTACCGAGCACTGGGATCTCGATCTTGAACCGTGTCGTTTCAGCTTGCATGTCCGGGATGCCGAAGAGGATCAACGGAGTAGGCTCGCCGGGACGGTTCTCCCAATGCCCCTCGATAGCGGCGATCTTCGCCGGTTGATGCTTGAGGGTATTGAGGCCGTGAAAGTCGCCGATCACTGCCTGGATCGGCGCGACGATCAACGCCATCCACATGGCCATGGAGAGCATCTTGCGCACCGAAGGGTTGTCGCGCCCCCGCAGCAGGTGCCAGGCGGCCGACGCGCCCACAAAGAAGGCGGTGGCGACGAACGCCGCCGTGGCCATGTGCATCAGGCGGAACGGGAACGAAGGGTTGAAAATGACAGCGAACCAGTCGACCGGAATCACGCGACCGTCGATGATTTCGTGACCTTGCGGGGTATGCATCCAGCTGTTCGAGGCCAGGATCCAGAACGTGGAAACCAGCGTTCCGAGCGCCACCATGCAGGTAGCGAAGAAATGCAGGCCACGGCCCACGCGGTTCCAGCCAAAGAGCATCACTCCCAGGAAACCTGCTTCGAGGAAGAAGGCGGTCAGCACTTCGTAGGTCAACAAGGGCCCGGTGACCGAACCTGCAAACTCGGAGAAACGGCTCCAGTTGGTGCCGAACTGATAGGCCATGACCAGGCCCGAGACCACGCCCATGCCGAAGTTGACTGCGAAGATTTTCGACCAGAAGTGGTACAGGTCCCGATAGACCTGCCTGTCTGTCTTCAGCCACAGCCCTTCGAGCACCGCCAGGTAACTGGCCAGGCCGATGGTGATGGCAGGAAACAGGATATGGAAGGATACGGTAAACGCGAACTGGATCCGGGCAAGATCCAGTGCCTCCAGACCGAACATAGGTGCTACCTCATCAGATAATCCGGCGGTCGGGCACTCGGCCCTTTCGCCCACTGCCCCCACATAGTCGAGTACGGCGTGTTGGAATTGTTCTGTTCGATGTGCAGGGATTGCGGCCAAAGGCCGAAATCGTCGGGGATCGTTGCAAACGTAACGATTGATCCAGGTCAACGATATGAGTCAAGCATAGCCCCGAACAGCCCGGTGCGAGGTGTGGTTGTTTGCCGCGTGACCGGTTGCCCCACCCCCTGTTCAGCGGCACGGAAACTGTGTCGAACACGGTAAACAGCAACTATTTGTTACATACAGATGATAGGCTGCGGAGCTTCCCTTGCATCGAGGTCACAGGTGTCCGATGTCCGAGACTGAACCGCTGCTGTTGCGTCATCATCGCCCTTTTCTGGCGTTCTGGCTGGCACGGGTCTTCACCGCCAGCGGATTCCAGATGTTGACCGTGGCGATTGGCTGGCACCTCTATCAGCTGACCGGCAACGTGCTGGACCTGGGGCTTGTGGGGCTGGTGGAATTTGCACCCCGTGTGCTGTTCATGCTGCATACCGGCCATGTGGCCGACCGCTATGACCGGCGCAAGGTCGCCGCCCTGTGCCAATGCCTGCAAGGGCTGATCGCACTGGCCCTGGCGCTGGGCAGCGCCACGGACCAGGTCAGCCGCGAGTTGATTTTCGTGCTGGCGTTTCTGCTCGGCGCCACCCGTTCGTTCGAGATGCCGGCGACCCAGGCGCTGTTGCCCAACGTCGTGCCCGCGGGCCTGTTTCCACGGGCGGTCGCCGCTTCGGCCTCTGCGACTCAGTCGGCCACCATCGTGGCCCCCGCCGTGGGCGGGTTCCTGTATGCCTTCGGCAGCGGCTGGGTCTACGGCCCGACCGTGGTGCTGTATGCAATAGCCTGTGGGCTGACCCTGAGCCTGCACGCGCGAGGACAGGTCGTTCAACGCGGCCGTGCCACCGTCGAGTCGCTGCTGGCCGGCATTCGTTTCATTCGCAGCCGACCGGACATTCTGGGCGCCATCTCGCTGGACTTGTTCGCCGTGCTACTGGGCGGGGCCACGGCGCTGCTGCCGGTATTTGCCAAGGACATCCTGCTGACAGGCCCGCTGGGCCTTGGGCTGCTGCGTTCGGCGCCCGCGGTGGGCGCGTTGCTCATGTCGGTGTGGTTGGCGCGCTTTCCCTTCGAGCGCAAGGTGGGCCGAACCATGTTCACGGCAGTGGGCGTCTTTGGCGTGGCCACTGTTGCGTTCGGCCTGTCGACGTCCTTCTGGTTTTCCTTGGCGGTCCTGGTGGTGCTGGGCGCTGCCGACATGATCAGCATGGTCATTCGAGGCGCCTTCGTGCAGTTGCATACCCCGGATGAAATGCGCGGGCGCGTCAGCGCGGTCAACGGGCTGTTCATCGGTGCCTCCAATCAGCTCGGCGAATTCGAATCGGGGGTCACCGCGCACTGGTTTGGTACGGTCCCGGCCGTCGTCATGGGTGGGGTGGGGACCCTGGTGGTGACGGGGGTGTGGATAAAACTGTTCCCCACCTTGGCCAACCGGGACCGTTTGCACGAAGGCTGAAAAGCCACCCCAGCGGCCCTGCACGCCATGCGCACCGGGCGGGGCCGGCCTATTCCCAGACGGCCATAGGCCCCTGCCCGGCATGCTGGTATGATGCGCGGCTTTTTTCTGCCCCATAGAAATCACGGCAGCCGGTACGGTCTGTGCTTTGCTGATGGGGTCGACATATTCATGGCGCCGGGGGCGCCTCGGGGAGCGGGCATGCTGGAAAGGCTGTTTCAACTAAAAGCACACAACACCAATGTGCGCACCGAGATACTGGCGGGCGTCACCACCTTCCTGGCCATGGCCTACATTCTCTTCGTCAACCCGAGCATCCTCGGCGAGACGGGCATGGACAAGGGTGCGCTGTTCGTCGCCACCTGCCTGGCGGCGGCCATTGGCTCGACCACCATGGGCCTGATCGCCAACTACCCGATCGCCTTGGCGCCGGGCATGGGCCTGAACGCATTCTTCACCTACACCGTGGTGCTGCACATGGGGCACACCTGGCAGGTGGCCCTGGGCGCGGTATTCCTGTCGGCGGTGATGTTCTTCCTGCTGTCGATCTTCCGGATCCGGGAATGGATCGTGAACAGCATTCCCCTGCCCCTGCGCTCGGCCATTGCGGCGGGTATCGGGTTGTTCCTGGCGTTGATCGCGCTGCACAACGCGGGCATCGTCGTGGATAACCCTGCGACTTTGGTTGGCCTGGGTGACCTGCGCCAGCCGGCACCGATCCTGGCCACCCTGGGCTTCTTCCTGATCGTAGGCCTGGAAGCGCTGAAGGTGCGCGGCGCCGTGTTGATCGGCATCCTGGCCGTGACCGTGGCCGCCATTGCCATGGGCGTGACGCCATTCGGGGGCATCGTGTCCATGCCGCCTTCGCTGGCGCCGACCTTCCTGCAGCTGGACATCGCCGGGGCGCTGGATGTGGGCCTGGTGAGCGTCATCTTCGCTTTCCTGTTCGTCGACCTGTTCGACAACTCCGGCACCCTGATTGGCGTAGCCAAGCGCGCCGGGCTGATGGGCAAGGACGGCCACATGCCGAAGATGGGCCGTGCCCTGATTGCCGACAGCACCGCCGCCATGGCCGGCTCGCTGCTGGGCACCTCGACCACCACCAGCTACATCGAGTCGGCGGCTGGCGTGAGCGCCGGGGGGCGTACGGGCCTTACGGCCATCGTGGTCGCCGTGCTGTTCCTGCTGGCCCTGTTCTTCGCGCCGCTGGCCGGCAGCGTACCGGCATTCGCCACTGCGCCGGCGTTGCTGTTCGTCGCCGTGCTGATGGCCTCGGGCCTGGCGGAAATCAACTGGGACGATGTCACCGAAGCCGCCCCGGTGGTGGTCACCGCGCTGGCCATGCCGCTGACCTATTCGATTGCCAACGGCATTGCCTTCGGCTTCATCGCCTGGACCGCCGTGAAGCTTATTTCCGGGCGTCGCCATGACCTGAACGCGGCCCTGGTGATTCTTTCCATCCTGTTCGTCATCAAATTGGGTTGGTTCAACGCATGAGTGCTGCATTCGACCCTAGCGCCTACGACGCGCAACTGCAGGATAAGGCCGCCCGCCTGCGTGCGCTGCTGGCCCCCTTTGGTGCGCCAGAGCCTGCCGTGTTCGACTCGCCGCGCGCGCACTATCGTCTGCGTGCGGAGTTCCGCCTGTGGCGCGAGGACGGCCAGCGCCACTATGCGATGTTCGCCCCTGGCGAGAAGCACAAGGCTATCCTGATCGACGATTTTCCGATTGCCAGCGAGCGCATTAACGACCTGATGCCGCGCCTGAAGGCGGCCTGGCAGGCCAGCGAGGCATTGAGCAATCGCCTGTTCCAGGTGGAATTCCTCACCACCCTGGCCGGTGATGCGATGGTCACCCTGTGCTACCACCGCCCGCTGGACGAAGCGTGGGAAGTAGCTGCGCGGCAACTGGCTGAAGACCTGGGGGTGAGCCTGATCGGCCGCTCCAAGGGCAAGCGCCTGGTCATCGGCCGTGACTATGCGGTTGAAAAGCTCGACGTGGCCGGCCGTGTGTTCAGCTATCGCCAGCCTGAAGGTGCATTCACCCAGCCTAACGGCGCCGTGAACCAGAAGATGCTGAGCTGGGCCTTCGAGGCCATTGGCGAGCGCGATGACGACCTGCTCGAGCTGTACTGCGGCAACGGCAACTTCACCTTGCCGCTGGCCACCCGGGTGCGCCAGGTGCTGGCCACGGAGATCAGCAAGACCTCGGTCAATGCTGCCCTGAGCAACCTGGCCGAAAACGCTGTGGATAACGTGCGGCTGGTGCGCTTGTCGGCTGAAGAGCTGACCCAGGCGCTGAACGAGGTGCGCCCGTTCCGCCGCCTGGAAGGCATCGATCTGAAAAGCTACGCATTCGGCACGGTCTTCGTCGATCCGCCGCGCGCCGGCATGGACCCGGACACCTGCGAGCTGACCCGGCGTTTCGAGCGGATCCTGTACATTTCGTGCAACCCGGAAACACTCGCGGCGAACATTGCCCAGCTCCACGATACCCACCGGATCGAGCGTTGCGCGTTGTTCGATCAGTTCCCCTACACCCACCACATGGAAAGCGGTGTGCTGCTGGTGCGGCGCTGAGCCTGGACCCTGTGCAGGTCGGGGCCGATGAAATTGAATTCAGCCGCCCCGGCAATCTCCAATGCGCTAGACAGCTGCCGGTGCTCTGACACCTGAGGCTGTGTTGAACTAATATTTGTCTTCTTGTTTCACGCTCTGGAGAGCACTCATGGAATGGCGAAAAGGCCGGCGTAGCGACAATGTGGTCGATGCACGGGGCGCAGGTGGCGGTGGCATGCGCTTTGGCGGTGGCAAAGGACTGGGGCTTGGCGCCATCTTGCTGATTGTCGGGATCGGCTGGCTGACGGGCCAGGATCCCTTGCAGATCCTCGGTCAACTGACTGGCCAGATGCAGCAGCAAGCGCCTGCCGTGACCGATGGCAAGGCGCCACCGGCTAATGACCAGCAGGCAGAATTCGTCGCCTCCGTATTGGGCGACACCGAAGACACCTGGCAAGCCCTGTTCGCCCAGTCCGGCAAACAGTACAGAGACCCCAAGCTGGTGCTGTTCAGTGGTCAGGTGAATTCTGCCTGCGGCTTTGCCACCGCGGCGGTCGGGCCGTTCTACTGCCCGGCGGATCAGCAGGTGTACCTGGACATGTCCTTCTTCCGGGAAATGGAAACACGCTTCTCGGCTGCCGGCGACTTCGCCCAGGCGTACGTGATCGCCCATGAAATCGGCCACCACGTGCAGACCCTGCTTGGCGTCTCGGCCAAGGTGGATGCGGCAAGACGCAGCGGCCAGCGCATGGAAGGCAGCAATGGCCTGCTGGTGCGCCAGGAACTGCAAGCTGACTGTTTTGCTGGCGTGTGGGCCTACCAGGCACAAAAACGCCTGAACTGGTTGGAACCTGGCGATGTGGAGGAAGCGCTCAATGCCGCCAATGCCATCGGTGACGACCGGCTGCAGCAACAAGGTCAAGGGCGCGTGGTGCCCGACTCGTTCACCCACGGCACCTCGGCGCAACGTGTACGCTGGTTCAAGGCCGGGTTCGCTCAAGGCGACGTCGACAGCTGCGACACCTTCAGCGCGCGTAATCTCTGAACATGTTCAGCGCTGCACCTGATTGATTCGACTATTACAGCACCTGTGGTCGCTGAAACGTGCCGTGTCGCCCTTACGGCTGAAAAAGCGTTTCAGCTTCCTCGCCAACGGCCGATAACTCCAGCACGATTGAGCGGGCACCCAGAATAACAACGCCTTGCGATCGGAGATCAAGAGAGCGAAAACAACTTCTGGAGTGCGTGCATGAACAGCTGGTTTGCCAATATCAGCGTCAACCTCAAACTCGGCCTGGGCTTCGGCCTGGTGCTGATCCTGACCGGCCTGCTGGCCCTGGTGGGCTGGACGAGCCTGGGCGGTCTCATCGACCGCAGCAACTGGATGAGCGACATCGGCCAGTTGAACAAGGACCTTACCGACCTGCGTATCGCCCGCCTGCAATACATGATCGCCAACGGCGATGACGCCGCTGCTGCCAACACCTTGGCCAAGCTCGATACCTTCAGCAAGCAGCAGGCTTACCTGGAGCACACGTTCAAGAGCCCTGAAAACGTCAAGTTGCTGGGCGAACTGGGCGGCATCATCAGCGCCTACAAGGTGTCGCTGTCCAAGATGCGCCAGGGCTACGACGCCAGCCGTGCCGCCCGCGCCGCCATGACCCGCGCCGGTAAGCAGGCTGACCAAGCCATGGAGGCATTGAGCCAGGAAGTCATGGCTCGCCCAGAGGCCGACGGCGTGCGCCTTGCGCAGTATCAGCTGATCAGCAAGGCCCGCCAGCAGCTGATGCAGGTGCGCATCGATGTACGCGGCTACATCGCCGACAACACGGCGGACAATGAACAAGCGGCTCTGCGCCAGCTCGATGCGGCGCTTGCGGTGGTCGATAGCCTCAAGCGTGAACTGTCCGGCCCAAGCGAGCGGGTGCAACAGCTCGAGCGCGCAGTCACCGACTACCGTGAAGCTACGCGTCAATTCCGCGATGCCGTGGCCACCATTACCGGTGCGCGCGCCGAGATGACGGTCCAAGGCGCGGACATCGTCAAGCACAGCGATGCGCTGTACAAGATCCAGCTGGAGCGTCGCGACGTCGAAAGCAGCCAGGCGCGCACCTTGCAGACCATCGCCACCCTGCTGGCATTGCTGGTGGGTATCGTGGCCGCCGTCCTGATCACCCGGCAGATCACCCGGCCGTTGCAGGACACCTTGGCCGCGGTCGAGAAAATCGCCAGCGGCGACCTGACCCAGCGGTTGCATGTCACCCGCCGCGACGAGCTGGGGGTGCTGCAGCAAGGCATTGCCCGCATGGGCACGACCCTGCGCGAGCTGATCGGCGGCATTCGCGATGGCGTAACCCAGATCGCCAGCGCTGCCGAGGAGCTGTCGGCCGTAACAGAACAGACCAGTGCCGGTGCCAACAGCCAGAAAGTCGAAACCGACCAAGTGGCTACGGCGATGCACGAGATGGCCGCCACGGTTCAGGAAGTGGCGCGCAATGCCGAACAGGCTTCGCAGGCGGCCACAGGTGCCGATGGCGAAGCGCGGGCCGGGGATCGGGTGGTGGGCGAGGCAATCAGCCAGATCGAGCGCCTGGCGCAGGACATGCACCGCTCCACCGAGGCCATGACCGCGTTGCAGCAGGAAAGCCAGAAGATCGGCAGCGTCATGGACGTGATCAAGTCGGTGGCCGAGCAGACCAACCTGCTAGCCCTCAACGCGGCCATCGAGGCGGCGCGTGCGGGTGAAGCCGGGCGCGGTTTTGCCGTGGTGGCAGACGAAGTGCGCGGGCTGGCTCAGCGTACGCAGAAGTCGACCGAGGAAATCGAAGAGCTGATCGCCAGCCTGCAGCATGGCACCCAGCAGGTGGCCAATGCCATGCAGGGCAGCCGCGCCTTGACCGACAGCAGCGTCGAACTGGCACGCAAGGCTGGTGAGTCGCTGGAGAACATCACAGGCACCGTGTCGAGCATCCAGTCGATGAACCAGCAGATTGCCGCTGCGGCCGAGCAGCAGAGCGCGGTGGCCGAAGAGATCAGCCGCAGCATCCTGAATGTGCGCGATGTGTCGGAGCAGACGGCCTCGGCCAGCGACGAGACGGCGGCGTCGAGCGTTGAGCTGGCGCGGCTTGGGGGTGAGTTGCAGATGCTGGTCAGCCGGTTCCGGGTTTGACCTGAAGCAGTGGGTTGGGCGGGGTGGTCATAGTAGAGGCGCCGCAGCAGCTTGTGCAGTCTGTCGTGGAGCTGGTTACCTGGGGCCGCTCTGCGGCCTCAGCTTTTGTTGCGGTTCCCAGCCATTGGCTGAATGCCAGCACTCCGGCGCGCCAGCGAGCGGCGCGCCATCAGCCCTTTCACTTCACCACCATCCCTACCCCACGACCACGCGGGTCGGACGCGGTCTCAAGCGTCTGTCCATTGACCCGAATGGCCTGGATGTCGCCCATCTCCCAGCCTTGGTCCTCCAACACATAGCCCATCTTTTTCAGATCAGCGGCCACCTGCCCGGTCAGCGGCGCATAGCTGTCGAAATAGATCGTGTCCTTGGGCAGCAACTGGTGGTGCACCCGCTGCGCAGCCACTGCCTTGTCCAGCGGCATGCCGTAGTCGTACAGGTTGTTCATCACCTGGAAAATCGAGGTGAAAATACGCGACCCACCCGGCGTGCCGATCACCAGCTCCACCTTGCCGTCACGGGTCATGAGGCTGGGGCTCATGGAAGACAGCATGCGCTTGCCCGGCTCGATGGCATTGGCATCGCCACCGATTACGCCGAACGCATTGGCAGCACCTGGCTTGGCGCTGAAGTCGTCCATCTCGTCATTGAGCAGGAACCCGGCCCCCTTGACCACCACGCCACTGCCGTAATCGAGGTTGAGCGTGTAGGTGTTGCTGACTGCATTGCCGGCCTTGTCGACGATGGAGAAATGCGTGGTCTGGTGCGGCTCCAGCCCTGGCTTGACCTGATCGGTGGCGGAAATGGCCTTGGGATTGACCTGCGCTGCGCGCTTGGCCAGGTAATCCTTGGCCACCAACTGGTCCACGGGCACTTTTGTGAAAGCCGGGTCGCCAAGGTAGTCGGCCCGATCGGCGAAGACGCGCTTTTCAATCTCGGCCAACAGGTGGATGTACTGCGCAGAGTTGTGCGTCACACCCTTGAAATCGGCAGCACGGTCCTCCTTGATACCCAGCAGCTGGGCCAGGGCAACGCCACCGGAACTGGGCGGAGGCGCGGTGTACACCACATTGCCGCGCCAGCTGACGGCCATTGGCTCGCGCCACACGGCCTTGTAGTCCTTCAGGTCCTGCTTGGTGATCAGCCCATTGTCGGCCTGCATCTGCGCCACCAGCAGGTCGGCGGTCTTGCCCTGGTAGAACTCGCTCACGCCCTTGTCGGCGATGCGCTCGAGGGTCTGGGCCATCTCGGGTTGTTTGAACAGCTCACCGACCTTCATGCTGCCGAAATAGTCGTTGAAGTTGGTGGCGGTCTTGAACATGCCCTGGGCATCGTTGCGGTACTGATACTGCTTGTCCGCGACCTTGAAGCCGTTTTTGGCGTAGCCGATGGCCGGTGTCAGCAGCTCGCTCCATGGCAGCTTGCCGAACTTGCGATGGGCCTCCCACAAGCCCATCACCGTGCCTGGTACGCCCGCAGCACGGGCCCCCACCAGGCTCAGGTTCTCGATCACTTCGCCCTTGTCATCCAGGTACATGTTGCGCGTGGCCGCCTTGGGCGCCACTTCACGGTAGTCGAGGAAATAGGGCTTGCCGTCCACGAACAACGTCATGAAACCACCACCGCCAATGTTGCCGGCCTCGGGGTAAGTGACTGCCAGCGTGAATGCGGTGGCTACCGCGGCATCGACCGCGTTGCCGCCTTTTTTCAGGATATCGGCGGCTACCTGGGCGCCGTACTGATCAGGCGCGGCGACAGCCCCGCCCTCCAGGGCAACGGCGTACACCGATGAGCTGCCCAACAGCGCGGCTGCCAGAGCCAGGTACTGGAAAGGGACGCTACGCATGACACATTCCTTGGGTGTTGTTCTTGTGGGACCGTCAGTAAGACCCAAGCGTCAGGCCTGTGCAATCTCATCGTCCAGGACGCGCCGCCCCTAGGCAGCAGATGTCGCGTTCAGGCAACTGAACAGGCGTAGATCGCCAACTTGCGTTGGATGAAATCCAGGAAGCATTGAATGCGCAGGGCCAGCTGGGTATTGCGGTAGTACACCGCATGGATGGGCTGACGGTGGCCGTTGTTGGCCTGGGGCAGCACGACCTGAAGACGGCCGCTGCGAATGTCTTCGTGGGTCATGAAGTGCGACAGGCTGACGATGCCCTCCCCGGCCAGCGCCAGCTGGCGCAGCGTCTCGCCGCTGGACGCGACCAGCGTGGGCCGAATGGTCCAGTGCTCGCCCTGAGCATGGCGCAGAGGCCATTGGTTCAGCGTCTCGGGTTGGCTGAAGCCAAGCAGGCAGTGATCGGCCAGATCCTCGACCCGCTGCGGTGTGCCGTGACGCCTCAGATAAGCCGGGCTGGCGAGTACCTGCACCGGGCTGCAACCCAGGTTGCGCGCGTGCAGGCTGGAATCGGCCAGCTCGCCGATGCGAATGGCCACGTCGGTACTGTGCTCAAGCAGGTCGATGATCAGGTCGTCGGTGTTGAGCGCCAACTCGATGCCGGGGTACTGCTGCCGGAACTCGCCTATCCAGGGCACGATGGCGTGAAGCATGAATGGCGTGGCCGCGTTGACCCGCAGGCGACCGGTGGGCGTCTGCCGGTTCATCGCCAGGCGCTCTTCCAGCTCGTCCATCTGCCGCAGCACCTGCCTTGCCTGTTCGAGAAAGAACCGTCCTTCCTCGGTCAGGTCCATGCGCCGGGTGGTGCGGTTGACCAGCGTGGTGCCCAGCTTGGCCTCCAGGCGCGCCAGGGTTCGGCTGACCGCCGAGGGCGTCTGGCCCATCTGCGCGGCCGCTGCAGAGATAGACCCACCGTCGATGACGGCGACGAACACCTGGAGTTCTTCGGATCGGGTTTTCACATCAAGGCCTGTGGATAGAGTTGCCTGGGTCTAGATAGCCGCTTGCGCGAGGGAAGTCCAGCGATGCCCGCAAGGCAGAGGCCTACTGAGCCTTGCCAAACACGCGGTCCAGGTGCGCTTGATAGGCCGCCAACGCTGCCGGGACATCCGGGCGCTTCATGACGTCGGTGGCCAGGAAGGTCGGCAAGCCGCTCATGCCCAGGAACTGCTGCGCCTTGTGGAAAGGGAAGTACACCGCATCCACACCTTTGCCCTCGAAGAAGTCGTCAGCCTCGTCGAACGCTTGCTGCGGAGCATTCCACGTGAGTGACAGCATGTACTGCTTGCCTTGAATGAGCCCGCCACTGCCGTATTTTTGCGTGTGATCCGAGCGAGTACGACCATCACTGGCATACAAGCTGCCATGCCCGGCAGTGAAGACCTCATCGAGGTACTTCTTGACGGTCCAGGGCGCGCCCATCCACCAGCCTGGCATCTGGTAGATCACCACGTCAGCCCAGAGGAATTTCTCCACCTCCTCCTGCACGTCATAGCCCCCGTCGATGAAGGTCTGACGTACGTCGAAACCTGCACGGTCAAGGTGCGCCAGTGCGGCCTCGTGCAGGGTGGTATTGAGCTGCCCGGCGGAATGGGCAAACTGTTTGCCGCCGTTGAGTAGCAGGATGTTTTTCATAGGGGCCTCCCGGACCTGGACACTGATTGCAGGCCAGCAGGTTAAAGTCAGGCCCGGTTGGGAAACAGCCAATCAACGGCAAAATACATTTGCCTCAAGATCACGAATCGATTAGGGATTGTTGCTTTAATCTCTAGCACTCCCGAAGCAGGAGAACGTCATGAACGAGCAGTACGCCTTCATTCTCAAAGCCAAGACACGCCCGGAAATGGCAGAAGCCTTCGAGCAACTGTTCCGGCCCTATGTCGAGCCCAGCCGCCGCGAACCCGGCTGTATCGAATACCACATGCTGCGCGATCAGCAGGACCCGAGCCTGTTCGTGTTCTTCGAGGTCTGGGCGAACAAGGCGGCACTGGATGTGCACTCGGCCCTGCCGCACATGGCCGCTTTTTTTGACCGGCGCATGGATTACCTGGAGCGCGACTTCGAAATCCAACGGGTCGACATGCTCAGCGGCGCATCCGCTAACCGTTGATCAGCAAATGCACGCCCAGCAGCATCAGGCCCACGAAGAAACAGCGGCGAAACACCTGTGCGCTGACGCGTCGACGCAGCCACTGGCCCGCCTGCATGCCAAGCAGGGCGGGCACCACCACCAGTAAAGAGGCACCCAGCGCCGGACCGCCGAGTACGCCCTGCCCGGCAAGGCCGAAGGCCAGCGCCAGGGTGGACACCGTAAATGCCAGCCCAAGGGCCTGAATCATCTCGTCACGGTTAAGCCCAAGGCTTTGCAGGTAAGGCACTGCCGGCATCACGAACACGCCCGTGGCCGCACTGATCACCCCGGTAGCCAGGCCGCAGACAGGACCTAGCCACCCTTCCCGTTTCCGCGCAACGCGCAAGGCCGGCCCAGCCAGCCCGTAACCGGCATAGACCATTAGTGCGCCCCCCAGTGCGTGCGCGGCCCAGGGGCCGCTGCTGATGCCCAGCCACATACTGCCCAGCAAGGTGCCGATGAAGATCATGGCCAGCATCGGGCCCAGCCTGCGCAGCAACGCCTGCAAATGCCCCCCAGCCGCCAGTTGCCAGAGGTTGGTCACCGTGGAGGGGACGATCAGCAACGCAGCAGCCTGCGCAGGTGGCATAGCCAGGCCCAGCAGCCCCATGGCCACGGTTGGCAGGCCGAGCCCGATCACGCCTTTGACGGCACCTGCCAGAAGAAAGGTGGCAAACACCAGCGCAGTCAGCACTGGGCCAAGGTCTTGGTAAAACGCTGTGAAGGTCATCATGTGCCCATCATGGCGAATGCATAGCGTGCTGAACATCTGTCATATTCGTGGTCAGCCTATTGCCCAGACAGAGCCTCATGCATTTTGACCTCGTTGACCTGACGCTTTTCCGGCACACCGTCGAGTGCGGCAATATCACCGCCGGCGCTGGGCGCAGCCACCTTTCGCTACCGGCAGCCAGCGCCCGGATTCGTGCCATGGAAGCGTCCCTGGGCGTTGCACTCTTGCTGCGCAATCGCCGGGGTGTCTGCCCCACGCCTGCGGGGCAGGCGTTGCTGCAACATGCCCGGCTCATCGCGCAACAGGTCGAACGCTTGCAATTCGACCTGGGTCAGTACGCGCAGGGGCATCAGGGCCAGGTGCGCTTGCTGTGCAACACCGCGGCCCTGACCCAATACCTGCCCGAACTGCTGGCGGCCTACCTGGCCGAGAACACAGGGATGAGCGTGGATGTGCAGGAGCACCCGAGCTTGCGCATCGTGCAGGCCATCACCCAGGGCATGGCCGACCTGGGTATCATCTCCAGCGCAGCCCCTAGCGAGCATCTACAGACACGGCCCTTTCGCGACGATCCGTTGGTACTGGTGACGCCAAATGGTCACCCGCTCGCCAACCTTCCCACGCCGCGCTTCGTCGACAGCCTGGCCCATGGTCATGTCGGTCTCGGGCCGGCCAGTGCCCTGGCCCTTTACCTGGAAGAGCAGGCGCTGCGTGCAGGCCAGCGCATGCGCGTCAGGGTCCGTGCCGAGGGCTTGGAGGGTGTGTTGCGCATGGTCGCAGGCGGTGCCGGCGTCGGGGTCGTACCTTTGGCGGCGGTGCAGCGCTGGCAAGGGGTGTTGCCGCTGCGGGCCATGGCACTGCAGGAACCCTGGGCTAACCGGAGGTTGCTGTTGTGCGCGCGGGACTTCGCGACCCTGCCAGGCTATGCAGCGGCATTGGTGAGGGTATTCACCGAGCGGACCTGAAACTTCTTGCAGCGCAGTCATGTCAGTGGCAAGAGCGCCGGTACCTGCGGCTTTACCGGCCACCAGGACTGCACCAGAATGCGCGACAACGCCCCACCAAAAAGGACTTGCCAGTGGCATCGATCTACCAGCTCAAACCCCGTTTCCAGGCCCTGCTGCGGCCTCTGGTGCAGCGCCTGTATGACAGGGGCATCACGGCCAACCAAGTCACGCTCGCCGCTGCCGTCATCTCCGTTGCGCTAGGGTTGTTGCTAGCGGCCCTGCCTCACCTCCACGGTTTGTTCATCCTGGTGCCAATATGGATGCTGCTGCGCATGGCACTCAATGCCATCGACGGCATGCTGGCGCGCGAATTTGGCCAGCAATCCACCCTTGGCGCCTATCTGAACGAGCTGTGCGACGTGATCGCCGATGCCGCCTTGTACCTGCCGTTCGCGCTCTTGGTGGGCGTGTGGCCGGCGCTGGTGGTGATGGTGGTGCTGCTGGCGACGGTCAGCGAATACGCGGGCGTAATGGGCCCCTTGGCAGGTGCATCGCGCCGTTACGACGGGCCCATGGGCAAGAGCGACCGCGCCTTCGCCTTCGGCGTACTGGGTACCGGTGTCGCCCTAGGTTTGTTTGACGGTACCTGGGTCAATGGATTGCTGCTTGTGATCCTGGCGCTCTGCCTCTATACCCTCTACAACCGGGTGCGTCGCGGGCTGGCTGAAACCCGCTAAGTCTTCGCCCGTCGCATAAGGATATCGACCATGCGCCAAGCGCAAAGCCTGCATTTTTCCACCCATGACGGTGTCGAGCTGCACTACCGTCACTGGCCTGCCACGCGCAACGAACACCAGCCGCGTCGGGCGGTGGTGATGTTCCACCGCGGCCACGAACACGGCGGGCGAATGGCCCACCTGGCCGATGAGCTGGCCATGCCGGGCTATGACTTTTTTGCCTGGGATGCCCGCGGCCACGGCCTGTCGCCCGGCGCACGCGGGGACAGCCCAGGCTTTGCGAGCAGCGTGCGCGATGTGCAGACGTTCATCGAGCACATTCAGGCCCGCCACGGGCTGGCCGAACAGGACCTGGTGGTGCTGGCGCAGAGTGTCGGCGCGGTGCTGGTGGCCACCTGGGCGCATGACTACGCACCCAAGGTACGTTGCCTGGTGCTGGCGTCTCCGGCGTTCAAGGTCAAGCTGTACGTACCTTTTGCCCGCCCTGGCCTGAAGCTGCTCAAGGCCGTGCGCGGCAATTTCTTCGTCAACAGCTACGTCAAGCCACAACTGCTGACCCATGACCCGGAACGGGTCATGTCGTACAAGGCAGACCCGCTGATCAGCCGGCCCATTTCGGTGACCATGCTGCTAGGCCTGTTTGATGCCGCCGACCGAGTGGTGGCCGACGCCCAGGCGATTCAGCTACCCACGCAACTGCTGGTCTCCGGTGCAGACCTGGTGGTCGAGCGCGCACCTCAGCAGCGCTTCTTCGACCGTCTGGGCAGTGCGCGCAAGGAGATGCACGTGCTGCCAGGGTTCTTCCACGACACCCTGGGCGAGCGCGAGCGGGCACACGCCTTACGCCGTATCGAGCGATTCGTCGAGCATTGCTTCGCCTGCCCGGTCGAACGGCTTTCGCTGCTCGATGCGGACAAGACCGGCGCCAGTTGCGCCGAGGCCGAGAGCCTGGCCGCGCCCTTGCCCCGCCACTCGCTGCGCGGGCTTTACTGGCGCGCCACCCGTGCCGGACTGCGCTTGGGCAGCAAGGTAGCGGACGGCGTGCGGCTTGGCTTCGACACGGGTTTCGATTCGGGCAGCACACTGGATTATGTGTACCGCAACCAGCCTGCGGGCAAAGGCGGGCTGGGCCGGCTGGTCGACCAGAACTACCTCAATGCCATCGGTTGGCGTGGCATTCGCCAGCGCAAGGTGCATGTCGAAGCGCTGCTGCGCCTGGCCATGGATCGTCTGCGCGATGCCGGTCGCCCGGTGCACATCGTGGATATCGCAGCCGGCCATGGCCGCTACATTCTCGAAGCCCTGCAACAGGTCGATCAGCGCCCTGAGTCAATCCTGCTGCGCGATTACAGCCCGCTCAACGTGCAACAAGGCGCCGCACTGATCCAGGAAAAGGGCCTGGGTGACATTGCCCGTTTCGTTCAGGGCGATGCCTTCGACCGTCATAGCCTGGCGACGCTGGAACAGCCTCCGACGCTGGCAGTGGTGTCAGGCCTGTACGAACTGTTCGCCAGCAACACCCTGGTGAGCCATTCACTGGCTGGCCTGGCCCAGGCGATGGAGGATGGCGGTTACCTGGTCTACACCGGTCAACCGTGGCATCCGCAACTGGAGATGATTGCGCGCGCCTTGACCAGCCACCGGGGTGGCCAGGCTTGGGTGATGCGTCGCCGCAGCCAGGCAGAAATGGACCAGCTGGTTGAAGCAGCGGGCTTTCGCAAGGTGACCCAACGCATCGACGAGTGGGGGATTTTCAGTGTCAGCCTCGCTCAACGGGTGCGCTGAGTGGACCTTGTGTTGGTCGCCAGCCTGTTGCGCCAGGGCCGGCAACTGGCAGGGCTCTCGGACGGCATGACCCTGCTGGCGCTCGGGTTCGGCCTGGTGCCGTTGCTTGGCGCGGCGCTGTCGCCCTGGTCGGTTGTGCCGTGCCTGCTGCTCGTTGGCCTGGGCATGCTGCACAAGTACTGGGCCATTCGCGTTGCGCTCGATGCCGAGTTGTTCGCGCACCTGGCCCAAAGCCAGGACCTGGCGGCAGACATGCAGGCGCTGGACCGCGCGTTGTTCGACCATGGGCTCAAGCCGCAGCCGACCGATGCGCGTACCTGGCCGCTGCGCAGCCGGGCTGCGCTCGGCCTGCTGCGTCGCCAGGCCCTGTGCCTGGGCCTGCAACTCACGGTGGCCTTGGCTACCCTGCTGATACTGTCTATCAAAGGATGATGAACGCTCCATGCTCGCCAACCTGACCGCCTACCTGATCACTTCGGCCGCACGCCTGATTACCGGGGCGCGAGCCCTCTGGCTGGGGTGCACGCCCCTTCCGGTGCAGCGGCTGTACTTTGCCAACCACAGCAGCCACGGCGATTTCGTCCTGCTGTGGGCATCGCTGCCCCAGACGCTGCGGCGTCGCACTCGGCCGGTAGCTGGCGCCGACTACTGGGCCAAGCCGGGTATTCGCGATTTTCTCATCCGCAAGGTGTTCAATGGCGTGCTGATCCAGCGACAACGCGACGAAGGCCAGGGTCCCCCCTTGCAACCGGTGCTCGATGCCGTGGCCCAGGGCGATTCGCTGATCTTCTTTCCCGAAGGCACACGCAACCTCAGCGATGAGCCCTTGTTGCCGTTGCGAAGTGGCCTGTATCACCTGGCGGCGGCCCACCCACAGGTCGAGCTGGTGCCGGTGTGGATCGCCAACCTCAATCGGGTGATGCCCAAGGGACGCGCCTTGCCGTTACCGTTGCTGTGCACCCTGAGTTTCGGCGAACCCTTGCACCTGCAGGCCGACGAAAGCAAGCAAGCCTTTCTAGAGCGGGCTGGTCAGGCCCTGCTCGATCTAGCACCCAAGGACGTTTGACATGCACGACAATACCCTCGCGCTGTTCGCCGGCATCGGCGCCCTGCTGCTGCTCGCCAGTGTGATCGGCCGCGTGCTGAAATGGCGCGCAGGCCCAGGGCCTCATGCGGTGATCGACAACCTCAACGCCCGCATCAATGCCTGGTGGGTCATGGTGCTGGTGATCGGCATCGCCTTCGTCTTCGGCAAATACGGCGTGATCGTGTTGTTCTACGGCGTGTCGTTCTACGCCTTGCGCGAATTCATGACCCTCACCCCCACCCGGCGCAGTGACTACCCCGCACTGGCAGCGGCGTTCTACATTGCGCTGCCCGTCCAGTACGTGCTGATCGCCATGGACTGGTATGGCCTGTTCAGCATCTTCATTCCGGTCTACCTGTTCCTGTTGCTGCCGATCCTGGCCAGCCTGGGGGGCGACACCACGCGCTTTCTGGAGCGGGCTTCCAAGGTGCAGTGGGGCTTGATGATCGCGGTGTACTGCGTGTCGGCGGTACCGGCGCTGATGACCCTGGAGATTCCCGGTTTTGAAGGGCGCAACCTGCTGCTCATCGCCTGGCTGATCGTGGTGGTGCAGCTCAGTGATGTGCTGCAGTACGTGTGCGGCAAGCTGTTCGGCAAGCGCAAGGTGGCGCCAAACCTCTCGCCTTCCAAAACCCTCGAGGGCCTGGTGGGCGGCGTGGCACTGGCCACGCTGATCGGCGCGCTGCTGTGCTGGATCACCCCGTTCAGCTTCTGGCAGGCTGCCCTGATGGCCCTGGCGGTCAATGCCATGGGCTTCTTTGGTGGGCTGGTGATGTCGGCGATCAAGCGCGACCGTGGCGTGAAGGACTGGGGGCACATGATCGAAGGCCATGGCGGCATGCTCGACCGCATCGACTCGGTCTGCTTCGCTGCACCGGTGTTTTTCCACTTCGTGCGTTACTGGTGGGCTTGAAGCGGCGCCAAGGCCTGGTAGCGAACTAGCCTGTAGCCTGAGCTGAACCTGCATGAACAGCGCGGCCAGGCACCTGGACGTCGACTTCAGGCAACTGCACGGGCGCTTCAACACCTATGGTGACGGGTCATTCAACCAGTCACAGGAGTTGTGCCATGTCCGATTTCATCACCGTGCTGCGTGAAACCTGCCCCACCCCGGTCGTGGACGCTACCAAGTGGAAACGCATCGGCGGCGACCCGCACACCGTAAACCTGAACGCCTACCTGTCAGCCGACGGCAGCAAGATCATGGGCACCTGGATCTGCACCCCAGGCAAGTTCGAAGTCAACTATGACAAGTGGGAATACTGCCACTTCCTCGATGGCTACTGCATCGTCACCCCGGAAGGCGAGGAACCGAAGCACCTCAAGGCAGGTGACGTGTTCGTGATCGAGCCAGGAATGAAGGGCACCTGGGAGGTGGTCGAGACGGTGCGCAAGTACTTCGTCTTCGCCTGATTCGCAGGCGCAGGGGGTGCAATGAGCCGCCCCCTGCACGTTCATGACGTGCCCCCTTTGCTCACTGTGGCTTGCGGTAGGCCTCGATGATGGCCGAGAAGTCCTTGCCCCCCTCCCCGCGCAGGCTCATGGCCTGGTACAGCTGTTGCGCAACGGCGCCAAGGATCACAGGCTGGCGGGCCTGACGCGCAGCTTCAGTGGCCAGCCCCAGGTCCTTGAGCATCAATTCGGCGCCGAAGCCGCCGGTGTAGCCACGCGAAGACGGCGCCGTTTCGATCACGCCAGGCCAGGGATTATAGGTGTCGGAGCTCCAGCAGCGCCCGGTGGAGCTGTTGATGATGCCTGCCAGCACCTGGGTGTCGATACCCAAGGCATGGCCCAGCGCCATGGCCTCGGACACACCGATCATCGAAATGCCCAGCAGCAGGTTGTTGCAGATCTTGGCGATCTGCCCCGTCCCCACTTCGCCGCAGTGCACGATGTTGCGGCCCATGTGCGCGAGCACCGGCTTGAGCGCTGCGAACAGTGCGTCGCTGGCCCCGACCATGAACGTCAGCGTACCGGCCGCCGCCCCACCCGTGCCCCCTGAGACCGGTGCATCGCCCATGTCCACGCCCTTGGCGGCCGCCGCCTTGGACACCTCGCGGGCGGTTTGCGGGTCGATGGTGCTGCAATCGACGGTAGGCGTGCCAGCTCGGATCCCGGCCAGTACCCCATCGTCATCGAGGTAGACGCTGCGCACGTGCGCGGCGGCCGGCAACATGGTGATGACCAGATCACTTTCGGCCACCGCCTCGCGTGGTGAGGCGCTGACCTGCCCACCCAGGGCGCCGAGTTCTGCCAGTACCTCCTTGTTCAGGTCGAACAGGGCAAGGTGGTGACCGGCCTTGATCAGGTTGCGGGCCATGGGGGCGCCCATGTTGCCCAAGCCAATGAATGCGATACGCATGTCGTGCTCCTTAGCGCAGGCTGATGGTGGTGTTCACGCCGTCGTTGATACTGTCGTCATCGAACCAGCGGGCGGTAACCGTCTTGGTCTGGGTGTAGAACTGCACCACCTGCTTGCCGTACGGCCCCAGGTCTCCCAGCTTGGAGCCGCGCGAGCCGGTGAAGCTGAAGAACGGTACGGGCACCGGGATCGGGATGTTGATGCCCACCTGCCCGACGTCGATCTCGCTCTGGAACTTGCGCGCCGCCGCGCCGCTCTGGGTGAACAGACCGGTCCCGTTGCCGAACGGGTTGGCGTTGACCAGTGCGATGGCCTCGTCGAGGGTATCGACTTCGAGCGTGACCAGCACCGGCCCGAAGATTTCCTGGGTATAGACCTGCATGTCGGTGGTCACCCCCGAGAACAAGGTGGGGCCGACGAAGTTGCCTTGCTCATAGCCCGGCACCTTGACGTCGCGGCCATCGAGCTCCAACGTGGCGCCTTCTCGGATGCCGCTCTCGATCAGGCTCAGTACACGCTCCTTAGCCCGCTTGGACACCACCGGCCCCACATCGGTACCCGGCTCGCAGCCAGCGTTGACGCTGAGCTTGCTCGCCGCCTGCTTGATGTCCGGCAGCCATTCGCGGGCCTTGCCCACCAGCACCGCGACCGAGGTGGCCATGCAGCGCTGGCCTGCGGCACCAAAGGCCGCCCCTACAAGGGCATTCACGGTCTGCGTACGGTTGGCGTCCGGCAGCACCACGGCATGGTTCTTGGCGCCCATCATCGACTGCACGCGCTTGCCATGCTGGCTGGCCAGGTTGTAGACATGGGTACCCACTTCGGTCGAGCCAACGAAGGAAATCGCCTTGATGTCCTGGTGCGTGCACAGGGCATCGACCACGGCCTTGCCCCCATGGACGACGTTGAGCACACCGGCCGGCACCCCGGCCTCCACGGCCAGCTCGACCAGCAACAGCGTGGACAACGGGTCCTGCTCGGAGGGCTTGAGCACGAACGTATTGCCACAGACGATGGCCATGGGGAACATCCACAGCGGGATCATCGCGGGGAAGTTGAACGGTGTGATGCCGGCGCACACCCCAATCGGCTGGCGCAAGGTATAGGTATCGACACCGCCTGCCACGTTTTCGGCGAATTCGCCCATTTGCAGGGTGCCGATGGACGCCGCGTGCTCGACCACTTCCAGGCCACGGAAGATATCGCCCTCGGCGTCGGCCAGTGTCTTGCCCTGTTCGGCGCTCAGCACTTGGGCAATGCGCTTGCTGTGCTCACGAATCAGCGCCTGGAGCTTGAGCATGATGCGCATGCGCGCGCCAATCGGCGTATGGCGCCAGGTCAAGAAGGCGCGCTGTGCCGCTGCCACGGCGGCATCCACCTCCTCGGTGGTGGCGAACGGAACACGCGCCAGCACGGCCTGGGTGGCCGGGTTGACGATATCGCGCCACTCGCTCGTTCGGGACTCCACCCATTGGCCATCGATCAGCAGCTTGGCCTGCTCGACCTTGGTCTGGTCAGGTGACTGGGGTGCGTTCATCTGCGTTCTCCTTGGAATTATTGTCAGGACGAGATCGCCAGCGCCGTCGCTAACGCGGGGTGGCGTAAGAGGGCATGTTTCGAGTATAGATGTGCAAACATCCTACAAGAACGCATAAAAATTCCGGATCATCATGCAAAAAGACCTCACATCCCTGAGCGCGCTCAACTGGGACGACCTGAAGTTCTTTCTTGAAGTAGCCCGCACCCGCAAGGCCAGCAGCGCGGCCAAACGCCTGAGCGTGGACTACACCACCGTCTCGCGGCGCATCACGTCGCTGGAGGGGGCGCTTGGCACCTTGTTGTTCGAAAAATCGCGCACCAGCGGATTTGTGCTGACGGCAGAAGGCCAACGCCTGCTCGGTTATGCCGAGGCCATCGAGAGTACGCTGCACATGGCGTGCGAGCAGGTATCAGGCTCCGGGGTGGCGCTGTCGGGGCATGTGCGCATGGGCTGTACCGAAGGCTTCGGCAGCTTCTTCATCACCCCGCAGCTGAGCCACTTCGTCGATGCATACCCGGCGATCTCAGTAGATATTCTGCCGCTGCCGCACTTCATCAGCCTGTCCAAGCGCGAGGCAGACATCGTCATCGCCCTGGAACGTCCGGAACACGGGCCCTATGTATGCTGCAAGCTGTGCGACTACCGGCTGCGCCTGTACGCCACCCAGGCCTACCTGGACAGCCACGCGCCGATCCAGGGCGTTGCCGACCTGGCCGGGCATCCCTTCATCAGCTATGTCGACGACCTGGCTTTCAGCTCCGAGCTGCTGTACCTGGCCAACCTGATCCCCGGGGCCACGGCCCACCTGCGCAGTACCAGCGTGATTGCCCAGTACACCGCGGCGCTTCAAGGTCGGGGGCTGGCCATTCTGCCGTGTTTTCTGGCCGCGCAGGACCCGCGGCTGGTCACGGTGCTGCCCGATCAGGTGGAGGTGACGCGGCAATTCTGGATGTATTGCCGCGAAGACCTGCGCAAACTCAAGCGCATCACCTTGTTGTGGGACTACATCCGCGAGGTGACCGAAGCCAATGCCCCACTGATGATGGGGCAGGATACGGTGATGCGCTTTGCCAAGGCCTGCACCCAGCCCTGACGGCGCTCGCCCTCACACCTGCTCGAGCATCAACCCCGAGATACGTCGAACCTTGCGCTCCACGGCTTCCTCGAAGATGCCCTGGCGAGGTTCGACCAGGCTGAAGCAGTGCTTGGCACGGGTGATGCCGGTGTAGATCAGCTCCTTGGTCAGCACCGGATTGAGTGCGTCGGGCAGGACCAGTGCGGTATGGCCGAATTCCGAGCCCTGGGATTTGTGCACGGTCATGGCGAACACGGTTTCCACCTCGTTCAAGCGGCTGGGCAGCACAAAGCGTACGCCACCCTTGCCATCGTTGCGGGGAAAGGCCACGCGCAGCAATGGCTTGCCCTGTTCGTCCGGCAGGCACAGGGCGATGCCGATGTCGCCGTTCATCAAACCCAGCCCATAGTCGTTGCGCGTGACCAACACCGGGCGGCCCTCGTACCAAGGCTGCTGGCTGTCGATCAGGCGGGCGTTGTGCAGCACCCGCGCCACGCGCTCGTTCAACCCTTCAACGCCCCAGGCGCCGCGGCGCACGGCGCACAACAGCTGGAAATCCTCGAAACTGTGCAAGACCTTGGCAGCCCAGCGCTCCCATGCAGGGTCGTCGAAGGGTGTATCCAGCGCCGGACGCTGGCTGCCCAGTGTACGCAGGTAGCTGCGATAGCCCTGGGGGCCTTCTGCGCCGCGGTCCAGGCCGTCGAGCAGCAGGCGATCGAAGGCGCGGTCATGCTCCTGTTTCAGGGCCAGGCTGTGGACGTCGGGCGGCGGCATGGTTAGCAGGTTGCGCGCCGCATGGCTTTGCTGGCGGTTGACCAACCGGGCGAGCTGGCCGATGCCGCTGCCTTCGCCGAAGCGCCGGGAAAAGCGCAGCATGACCACTTGCTGAGCCAGTGGGTGGCGCTGTTCATCACCTGGCTCAAGACCGCTTTCAGACAGCGATTGCCCGCCGATATGCTCCAGCCATGCTTGGGTCGCAGGGGAGTAGCGGCCCTGCTCGGCATCCCGGCACAAATCACCCAGCACCGCACCGGCCTCCACCGAGGCCAGCTGATCCTTGTCACCCAGCAGCACCAGCCGTGCCTTTGGCGGCATGGCATCGAGCAGGTTGGCCATCATCTCCAGGTCGATCATCGAGGCTTCATCGACCACCAGTACGTCCAGGGGCAGCGGGTTGGCGGCATTGTGACGGAAATGTCGCGAGCCTGGACGGCTGCCGAGCAGGCGGTGCACGGTACTGACTTCAGTGGGGATATGGCCACGCACGGTGCTGCTGACCTGCAGACGCTCGACTTGCTGGCCAATGGATTCGGTCAGGCGAGCAGCGGCCTTGCCCGTGGGCGCCGCCAGGCGGATGCGCAACGGCCTGCCCGCTTCCACTGCCGGGGCCTGGAGCAAGGCAAGCAGGCGTACCACGGTGGTGGTCTTGCCGGTACCAGGCCCACCGGTGATGATGCTGAACCCGGCGCGCGTGGCCAGGGCGCAGGCAAGCTTCTGCCAGTCCACCTGCCCTGCGAGGCTGCCACCCTCGAACAGGGCGTCCAGACGCGCCGACAGGTCTGGGGGTACGGCGTCGGCCTGGGTCAGGCGTTGGCGCAAGGTGCTGTCGATGCGTCGTTCATAACTCCAGTAGCGGCGCAGGTAGAGGCGTTCGCCGCTGAGGACCAAAGGCCGTGTGTGCTGCCCGGGCGCATCGGCGGCTGCCACCAGCGGGCTTGCGGCAATGCGCTGGCGCCAGGCGTCCAGGTCAAGGCCGGCCAGCAGCTGGGAGGGCAACAGCAGCGGGCCGGTCAATGCATCACCCTCAGGCGGTAACGAGAGCGCGAAGTCAGGTTCGGCCAAGGTCTGCTGCAAGTCCAGGCAGACGTGCCCATGCCCCAGTTGATGGCTGGCAAGGGCGGCGGCTAACAGCAACAGCGGGTCGCTGCCCGGCGCAAGCGTCTCCAGAAATGACACGAAAGCACGGTCCAGCGCCCGCAACCAACCGCGTTCGACCCAGCGATCGAGCAGTTGCAGCAGGTCACTGCTGCGGTGTTGAGGGGCCAAGGCCAGCAGGTGCTCGGCTTGCAGGGGGGTGGGCAGCAGGTCGAGGAGGCTTCGGCTCATGGGGCGTCTCCGGCAAACAGGTCATGCGCAGCAGGCGCGTGCTCGCCGCGAAACAACGCATCGAGGGTTTCGATCAGCTCGCGCGGGGGCTTGGCGTGATAAATGCCATGCCCGCTGCCGTTGGCCCCTCGCAGGAAAATGAAAAGTGCCCCGCCGACATGAAGGTCGTAGTCATAGTCCGGCAGGCGGGCGCGCAGCTGTCGGTGCAGGGCCAACAGGTACAGCACGTACTGCAGGTCGTAACGATGCTCGAGGATGGCTCGCTGCATCGCGGCAGGGTCATACGCCTGGATGTCCGGGCCCAACCAGTTGGATTTGTAATCGGTCACGTAGTAGCGCCCCTGCAGCTCGAACGCCAGGTCGATGAAGCCCTTGAACATGCCGTTGAGCAGCGTCGGCTGTGCGGCTGGGCGCAGTAGCCCTGGATGGGTGTAGTGGGCCACCAGGCGGTCGAGCTGCTGGGCATCGACCTGGTGACTGGCAAACCAGAACTCCATCTCGACCTGATAGTGGGTGAGCTGGCTGAGGGTCACGGTCAGGCCGTTTTGCGCCACTGGCATCGGTGTGTCGAGCAGGCCTGTGAGCCACTGGGTCAGCGTCGGTATCCAGCCCTCCCAGCCGCGCCGGTTACAGCGCTGGCCTACGGTGCGGGCCAGCGCTGGCGGGTTGTCGCGCACCTGGGCAAAGCCTTCGCGCCCGGCCCACTCCAGCAACCCGTGAAGGAACGTGCCGGGGTTGGGACCGCGCGGGAAACGGTGGATGTCTCCGCTGTCGGCCGGGACCTCGCGCAGAACCTGGGTATCGACGCGCTCATCATCGAGCAGTTGTTGCGCCAGGGAACTGTCGACGCCCAGCGCCTGTTCGCCGATCCGCAGGGCGCTGTAAGAAGCGATCCACCACTGTTCGGCCGCCGCGCGGCGGGGCATACGGGCTGGAACCAGCTGATGCTGCAACTGCGGTGTCTGGTAGGCCGCCCGGTCCGCCTCCGGAAGCCCTGGGCAGGTAATGTGCGCGCTGGTATCGGCCAGTGCTTGCAACCAGTCTGCCAGTTGCTTGGAGTCGGCAAGCTCAGCGCCGCCGCCCAGCAGGTAGCCGAGCGCCGAGCGATGCAGGTTCGAGCGCTTGTGATTCCCGCGCTTGAGGTCGGCTACCCCCAGCCAGCAGGCGTGCTGGGCACGGGTAAGCGCCACATACAACAGGCGCAAGTCTTCGGCCAAACGTTCGTCATCGGCGCGCTCGATCTGTGTGGCGTCCGGCGTCAGGGTCAAGTGCGCATTGCCTTGGCTGTCATGCCAGGCGAGCGGCAGGCGGCTACCGTCCACCGGTTTGCTGGAGCAGATGAACGGGAGATACACCAAGGGGTATTCCAGGCCCTTGGACTTGTGGATGGTCACCACCTTGACCAGCTGCTCGTCACTCTCCAGGCGCAGGATCTGCTCCTCGCCAGCCTGGCCTGAACTGGCCAGATGATCGGCCAGGTGCCGGATCAGCGCCTGTTCACCGTCCAGCTCGCCAGCGGCCTGCTGGAGCAACTCGGCCAGGTGCAACAGGTTGGTGAGCACTCGCTCGCCGTCCGTGCGGCGAATGAGCGTTCGCGGCAGTTCGAAGTCATGCAGCAACTGGCGCAGCATGGGCAGTACACCCTGGCGCTGCCACGTGTCGCGGTAGGCGCGAAACCGCATCACCCAGCTTTCCCACACCCGTTCGTCCTGGTTCAGGCGATCAAGCGCCGGCAGCGACAGGTCGAGCGTCAAGCTGGCCAACGCCGCCTTGAGCAGACGCTCGGAGTCCGGCTCTGCGCAGGCTTTGAGCCAGGCCAGCAGGTCATGGGCTTCCTGGGCGGCGAACACCGAGTCCTTGTCGGAAAGGTAGACGCTGCGCACGCCTCGGGCAGCGAGCTCCGTGCGGACGCGTTGCGCCTCGTGGCCATCGCGCACCAGGATGGCGATGTCCGAGGGCAGGCACGGGCGCAATTGGCCATTGGCGTGCGCAAAGCCTGCCGCGCCGCGTTGACTGGCGTTGAGCAGGCCCACGATGTGGCTCGCGCAACTGGCGGCCATCTGCTGCCGGTAAACGCCCACCGAAACCGGCTCGTCGCTGGGTAGTTGCCAGCACTGAAGTGGGACGCAGGGTTGCCCTTGAAGCATCAGTTGCTCGCTGCGGCCCTGGGCGCGCACGGCAACGAAGGGCAGAGGGTTGTCGTGCGCCTCCCGAAAGAGGAAGGCGCCACGCCCGCCGGGACGCGCCTCGGCTTGCTGGAACACTTGGTTGACCGCCGCGACCATGCCTTCGCTGGAGCGGTAGTTGGTGTCCAGGCTGTGCAAGCGCCCTTGGGTCGCGCGCCGGGCAGCGAGGTAGGTGTAGATATCGGCACCGCGGAAGGCGTAGATCGCCTGCTTGGGGTCGCCGATCATGAACAGGCCGGTGTCGCCGTGGTTCTCGCCGATGCGGTAGATGCGTTCGAAGATGCCGTACTGGACCGGATCGGTGTCCTGGAATTCATCGATCATCGCCACCGGGAACTGCTCGCGGATCAATCCGGCCAGACGCTCGCCTGCCTCGCTGTGCAGTGCCTGCTGCAACCGCAGGAGCATGTCATCAAAGCCCATTTCCGCGCGGCGCCGCTTCTCCACTTCGAACTGCGCCGAAACCCAACTGGCGGCATGTTCGAGCAGCGCTGCATCCGGGCTGGCCAGGCCCTGCAGGTCCTGTTGCAGGGTTTGCATGGCATCGAGTGCAGGGTGCGCTGGCGGCTCGCCGACTTTCCAGGCCTCGGCCAAGCCCGCAGGGGTCAAACGGGTGAAGCCCGTGCCCAGGTCAAGTTCTACGCACTGCTCGTCGTTGCACCACAGGCACAACTTGTCGAACCAGGGTTCGAAATAGCGGGCCTGCATCTTCCTGCCATCCACGTGCTTGGCGGCCACGGCGTCGCGACAGAGCTGTCGCAGCTCCGGTGCCCAGGCAGCCCAGGGCCTCTTGAGCCGGGCCAACTGCTCATCGCGGGCCTGCAACGCCTCAAGGATCAATGTCTCGGGCTCAGGCCCTTGGTGGGCGGCACGCACCCTGCCAAACAACGGGCGAATGCGGGGCAAGAGCGCAGCAGGGCTGACCCAATGGCTGCGTACCCACGCCAGGGCCTGGCTTTGCATGCCGTAGCAGAAACGCCGCCAGTAATCGCGCACCACCTGCCCCAGCAGTTCACTGTGGTCGGTTTCGAGGGTCTGGGTGAACAGGCTACCGCTGTCGAATGCGTGCTCACGCAGCATGCGCTGGCACCAGCCATGAATGGTCGATACCGCAGCCTCGTCCATCCACTGCACAGCCGTTTCCAGCCGGGCGGCGCTGCTTGGCCAAGCGTGCTCTGGATAATCGTCACGCAGTTGCGCCAGCAGCGGGTCGACGGCTTGGAGTTCACCGCGGAAAAACCGCGCCGCCTCGGCCAACCGAGTCCGGATACGCTCGCGCAACTCCTTGGTGGCAGCGTCGGTGAACGTGACCACCAGAATCTGCGGCGGCAGCAGCTCTCGTTCGAAACCCCGCTCGCCACCATGGCCGAGGATAAGGCGCAGGTACAAGGCCGAAATGGTGAATGTCTTGCCGGTTCCCGCGCTGGCCTCGATCAGCTGACTGCCATGCAAGGGGAAATTCAGGGCCAATGGCCGAGCCTGGGTCATGCGTTTTTCTCCGGGTTGCCCAGGGTTTGCCAGGGGGCGTTGAACAGGGGGCGGTACAAGGCCTCGCACCATCCCTCGAAGGTTTCGTCGGCCGTGAGCGCGGCGAAATCGCGGAACTGCCGGGCCAGGGCAACGCTTTCACCGCGCTCGCCGGCACCAGTGCGTTCGTCGCCTTCGTAAGCACGGGCAGCGGCAGCCATGGCTTTGTCCGGCTCGTCCTGGGCGAGCCAGGCGAATGCCGTCTTAGGCGCCACTGGCAGCGGTGCACACATGCCCGCCTGGCGTGCCACCAGCAGTTCTCCCAACAGCTGGGCTGCCGCTTGCTGGCCGACTGGCGCCAGTAGCAGGGTCACGTCACTGGCTACCAGCGCAGTGTGATAGGCATAACCTGCGGCGCAGGCGGCAAGGTGTGTCACCCATGGCGCGATGAGGCGATGCCATTTGAGGCTGTTGCGCCCTGCACTGATGGTGTTGGGGACCGTGGTGATGCTCAGCACGCTCTGGTCATCGCCTTGGAACACGCGGCCCAGCCAGCCCTCCAGCCGATGAGGACCGTGCTCGAAATGCACCGGCAGTGCGCCCTCAACCTGTCGCGGCCAGCGTTCGAGCAACTGCCCATGGCGTTGCAGCAAGTCAGGCAGCGGCTCGATGAGGTCGTGCTGCAAGAGCTCGCCAAAACCGGCCAAGGGCAACAGGCCCTGGGCCTGCAGGCGGCGTGCTTGCTGATGCAGGGCACGCGGGGCATCCTCGGGTGCGCTCAAGGCTGCGCTGAGTAATGCTTCACTTGCGCCATAACGTTGCAAGGCGTCGAGTACGAACGGCTCTTCGTCCGGCGTGGGCGCTTCGAGCGCTTCGAAGTAGACCTTGAGCCGCTGACTGAAGAAGTGCCGCACTGGGTGCCTGAGAAAATCGGCCAGCTGGTTCAATGTCAGCGGCTCATCATCCTGGTAGGGCGTCAGCTCGGACAGGTCGTGAGGGTCGTCGCTGTGGGCCTGGTGTAGCACTTGCCACTCGTGCGCGTAACTGAACAGCACGCTGCCTTGTTCGAAATAGCGCAGGCTGAACGGCTGCAACGGGTGTTCCTGGGTCAGGGCGTGAAGCAGTTGCTGGCCCGGATCGTGTTTGGTGTCGGCTTGCGCATCGGCCAGTTGCCATCCCGCAGCGATGTGATCGCGAAGCTGGCCGATCAGTACCGAGGCAGGACGCTCGCTGTTGTCGCGGATACTGCGGCCCACCCAGCTCACGTAGAGCTGGTCCTGGGCCGACAATACGGCTTCGAGCAACAGGTAGCGATCATCTTCCCGACGCGAACGATCACCTGGGCGATAGTCGGTGGCCATCAGGTCGAAATCCAGCGGTGGCTGCGCGCGTGGATAGTCACCGTCGTTCATGCCCAGCAGGCAGACCACGCGAAACGGGATGGCCCGCATGGGCATGAGGGTACAGAAATTCACCGAGCCTGCCAGAAAGCGCTGGGACAATTTGCCTTGATCCAGGCCCGACAGCCAGGCCTCGCGCACCACCGTAAGGGGCAGTGGATCTTGCAGGTCCACGGTTTCGCAGACATCCAGCCACGATTCGCGCAGGTCCTGCAACTGGATCAGCAAGAATTCATCCTGCTCATCCTCGGCCAGGAAGAAGACGTGCAGCAAGGCATTGAGGCGTTCGCTCCACTCGCCGGCGTTGGCCGGGGATGACAAGGTTTGGCACGCCACTTCCAGCGCATCGAGCAACGCGACAAGCGGGCCAATCAGCGCAGCGTCCAGCCCGCCTATCTCGTCATAAGGCTCGATGCCATCGCAGGCATCACCCACACCCACGGCATACCCCAGCAACATCCGCCGCAAACCAAAGCGCCAGGAGTTCTGCTCGAGCCCTTCCGGCAAGCCCAGGCTGGCCCGTTGCTCGGCATTGAGCCCCCAGCGAATGCCGGCCCCTTCGATCCAGCGGTGTAGGGTGGGCAAGTCGCCTTCGCGAATGCCAAACCGAGCCCGTACTGCCGGCACGTCCAGCAGGTCCAGCACTTCGCTGACGGCAAAGCGGCTTTCGGGAAGTTTGAGCAGGTGCTCCAGGGCGATCAGCAGCGGCTCGCGGCCACGCTGGCCCTGGTCGGTCAAGGTAAACGGGATGTAGCGAGGGTCTTTACGCTGCACCTGGCCGAAGACGGCCCGAATGTGCGGTGCGTAGCTATCGACATCGGGCAACATGACGATCACGTCGCGCGGACGCAGTGTGGGATCTGCGCTGAAGCGAGCCAACAACTGATCGTGGAGAATCTCGACTTCCCGTTGCGGGCTGTGCGCAACGTGAAAGCGCACCGAACGGTCGCGACGTGCATTGACCGGCGGCCACTGCTCACGGGATTCGGCCAGCGGGCGCAATTGAAGGATGTCGTCCTGTAGCTGGTTGAGCAGCGTTACGGGTGAGCCTTCGGTGAACAGGTCGATGCGTCCATCGCTGAAGACACCCTGGTAACTTCCTGGGTCGTCGTAGCTGTCGAGCAGATTGATGTAGTCGCGGCCTTGCTTGCCCCAGGCTGCCAACAGGGGATGCGCGTGTTGGTGCAGTGACTGGTCATCGAGTTCCAATGGCATGCCGGGCCGGCGTTGCTGACGCTTGTATTGGTGCCGCAGCAAGTCCTTGTCGGCCACGATATCGGCCCAGTGATGGCGACAAGGATTGTGCACGCATAACAGCACCTGGCTGAAACGGGCGAGACCGGCCAGCGCTTCGAGCGTCTGGGCCGGCAGCGAGGAGATACCGAACACGATGACCCGCGCAGGCAGGTTTGCCGGGGCCTGCTTCAGGTCGTCGATACAGGCCATGAACCGCTGGTGGACGCCGGCACGGCTCTGGGCCATGCCCTCCTCGCCTACGTCCTCAAGCAATGCACGCCACAGCTCTGCCTGCCAGCAGTTATCGACAGGCAATGGCTTGCGTTCGCTGCGGGCAGTATTGAGCACATGCCGTCCTGCGGCCCACTCTTTCAACCAGTCGGCGCGGTAGACCTGATATTGGTCGAACAGGTCGGCCAGGCGCTCGGCGAGCTGATAGCGTTTGCGCAGATCGCTGTCGTCAGTGAGAAAACGCCGCAACGGCTCGAAGTGCGGCCGCTCGATCAGCTCGGGTAGTAGGCGCATCAAGCGCCAGGTGAGCGGTGCCTTGTCGAGCAGCGACACTTCCGGTATCTGATCGCGGCCCAACACGGTGCGGTACAGCTGCCACATGAAACTACCCGGGAGCTGCATCTCGATGGCAGCGGCAATGCCACAACCGCCCTGGTCATCTTCAAGGGGGTCTTCGGCCAAGGCGAGCTTGAGCCATTGGGCGATACCATTGCTCTGAACCAGCGCGATTTCGTTCTCTAGAGGCGCCAGGGGGTAACGGCGCATCCAGCTCACCACCAGGCTGCGCAGGTCGTCGGGACGATTGCCATGGACGATCATGAAGCCAGGCTGGAGGTGGGTACTGGACATCGGCAGGTCTCTTTGGGGCGCGTTGACTTGGGCAGGAACGATATCACGGCGCGGGTCAAGGGCGGTGGGGCCGTAGCAAGGTGTGGAAGCGTTGGTGCGGGGTATTTAATGCTCCAAGGCATAGAAGTCGCGCGCTCACACCTGCTGCTCAATGGCGGTTGCTCGTTTGACGACACCGACGCTGATACGTAAGTTTTTTCAGCCCAAAGACAAAACCCCTACCTGCATGCGCAGATAGGGGTTTTGCGAAATGA